>NZ_JBOFKN010000086.1:0-9021 GCF_051657365.1 Paraclostridium sp. | reverse complement strand
CTTATTTATTGGAGGATTATGAGAAACATATTAAATGATTTTGAATTTTCTAGCTATACAACAAGTAAAGAATTATTTTTAAATAAATTATTTGAAAAAAGACCACAAGATAATCTTGATCTTACACCAAGAAATACAGATTGTCTTTTTAATGTTTTAATTGAAGAATTAGATAAAGATAAAAAAAATAATATATTTTTTACAGGTAAACAATTAAAAGCTATGCACTCTGATGTTAAAAATGGTATATTTGTTTTTAGAGGAGTTATTTTAGAAACAGATAAAGAAACTTTAAATCTTATAAAAGAAACATCTAAAGGAAAAACTTTCAATCAGTTTATAAAAAAAATAAAAATAACAAAAGCTAAAATGAAAAATGATGATGAAGTAGAAGTTTTGAGAGAGTATTCTTTCAAAGGTTTTGTATCTGAATTTGTAGAATATTATGACGATAAAAATAATTATATTTTTGAATTTGTTATTTGTAGAAGAAAAATATTGTATCGTGATGATATTATTATAAAAAGATTACCTGATGGAATTTTAGCAATAGCAACAATTTTAGAACCAGCTAGAATAACAATTCCAGCACCTAAAAAAAATAAATTAAAAAATTTACAAGTTGGTAATACTTTCTGGGCTGTTAGTGGAATTGCATTAGCAACTTTAGGTATAGCTGGAGCGGTAGCAACTGGTGGTATGGCAGCAATAGCAGTGACATTTATTTATGGAGCTAATACTATTTTTTCTAATTCGTATAGTATATATTTAGATTATAGTGATAGAGATGATGAAATGGATTTAGATACATTATATAATAATCCTTTGAAATTTTCTTTTGGAGAACTTGCAAGTAAATTAAGAAACGAAAATTCTAGAAATTTTGGACATGTTATATATCATGGTAGTGAAATATTTTTAGGTGGACAAGGAATAGCTCAATTAACAAAAGGATTTAAAATTAAAAGTGTTTTAGAAAATGTAAAAATAAATATGAAACATCCAATGCTTGGAAAATTAGAAGGAATGGAAAAAGTATTGTCAGCAGAGAAGCTGATGTTTAATATTTTACAATTTACTGACGGGACTAATGGCATTTACAATAATTCAGTAGAGTTCAAATCGTTAACAGAAGAAATTGTAAAACCGAAATTCGAACCAATAGACAAATTTAATTAGTAGAGAGGGAGTTATGAAAAATAAAATAAAAGGTTATATTTATTCTTATTTAATATATGGATATTTAAGTACATGTGTACTTACAAATATATATTCATTAATTTGTTTTAAAAAACATGATTTAACAAAAGAAGCATTTATAGGAAATATAGGTTTGTCTGTTATGGTATATCCTGTGGTTTGGGGATTGAAAGAAGTTGGTAAAGAATATGTAAAAATTTGGAAAGAAGGTAGACTTTCAGCAAGATTAATTTTAATTTTTGGTTCTTTATTCGTTTTATATAGAGTTTATCGTAATGCTACAAGGTAAACATTATTATGAAAAACAATATAAAAAAGTTTATATATTTATATTTAATTTATGGATTATTATCTTCATGTATTTTTATAAATTTATATTCATTATTTTTTTTAAAAAGATTACACCTAAGCTTAGAAGGAATTAAAGGCTATTTTATAGCATCAATCATATTTTTTCCTGTTACTTGGGGATTAAAAGAGGTTTCTAAAGAGTACATAGAAACATGGAAACAAGGAAGCACTTCAGCTCGATTAATATTATTTTTTGGTTTAATATTTGTTTTATATGGAGTGTATTATAGAGCTAATAGATAAGAATTTTGATAAAGAGAGGAAACTCTCTTTTTTTTATTTTTATATTTTTTCAAAAAGCATTTTTTTGACCGAAAATAATTTTAATGTTTTAATCACTCTATCTATATAAAAAAGGAGAATGATTATGGAAGCAAAATTCATTGTACCTGGATTCTATGCAGAAATTCAGGATTATAACTTATTAGCTTTAAAAGACAGTAAGCCGACTTTAAAAGAAGCAGTTGTTTTATTAGCTGACTTACCTGATTTCATTTATATTCCCGACGAGAATTCATCTGACGTTAATGCAGTTAGAAGAGTTAGAATCTCTCCAAATACTTTATTACCTATTACAAATGTAACAGAAGTAATAAGAGTTTTATCGGGAGAAAATATAATTGATGGTATTTTAACTCAAACTCAAAAAGATGAGTTAGTATGTAAAGACATCATAAATATTTTAAAAATGAATAAAGAAGCTGCTGAAGCTGGACAATTAGCAATTGTTAAAATTGTAAAAAGAGATGGAACAAGACCTAATATGAATGATAAGTTTGAGGTTTATCAAGCTTTAGAGAATTCATATGAGAAACTTGGAAATATAAAAGCGTCTCAAATAGTTCCAGTTGGAATATCTGGAGAAGAAGATTTTGTAACAGAAAATAAACCAGTATCAACTTTAGTTGTTGCAGGATTACCTAGAAAAGGAGCTTACGATAAATTAAAAGAAACAGTTTTCAATAACTCTTATATATTCAATCCTTCTGAAAGCTATAAAGGGATAACTGTTGAATTCAAATTAGATCAGCCAGTTGAAACTTTTGATGCTTGTGAAACTACAGGAACACCAACACCTCAAGCTACAAAAATTAATGATAACGGATTAGATTCTGAAGTAGTTAAGGATTTATTAAAAGGAACAGTAGTTGTAGCAGGAACTAATGTAGCTACTAACTTACAGTTGGAGTTAAATAAAGAACTAACTGCATTTGTATTATCAGAAGAAGTATCTGTAGAAGTTATTCCAGGAGAAGTTGAGTTAATTTTAGCTAAAGGACACGTGTTCTCTACTGTAAAAACTAAACTTCATGGAGTTACTAATAAAACAGTAGTTGCTCCAGCTACAGAAGGACCAGCTATTAACTGGTATGCTGAAACGGCACCAGCAGAAGTAAAGAAATTAAAAAATGTTCAACCTTCAGAAACTATTCATGTAGGAGAACTTCAAGCGGTGTCTATAGATATAACGCTTGAGGCTATGCCTTGGGTAAGCATTGTTAATAAAGGTAATGTTAAAGAAGTTGTTAACAATGTTAGAGTTATTGTTGGTATTGACGAAGCTGGAATGCCAAACTATGGACCTTCAAAATCAGGAACAATAGTTATAACTTTCAAAAACAATGTAGTTAAAAACGAAACGTCTATATTGGTTGATGGTGTAGAAGCTAAAAAAGCTACTTTAAAAACTAATGCAACTAATGAATTAGTATTAGCAGAAGAAGTAAGAATAGAAACTGAAGCTGGAATAAAAATTGTAATTGATGAAAATACATTAGTTGTAAAACCAGTAGAAGTAACACCAGTAGCAGATGTTTACTTTGATTCTAAATCTGATGAAATAACTGAACCAGTTTATGTAATTAGTTATGTTCCAGAAGGTGCAGAACCTATAATGAAATCATTAGAATATGCACAAGAATTAACTAAGAATCTTTCTGAAACGTTAGTTGTTTGGGGAGTAAGACCTCCAGAAACAAATGATCCTGAAGAATTAGTAAAATATGCTAACAAATTAGCTGATTTACCTAAATTCAAAAAAGGATTTAAGAAAAGATTATCAGCATCTAAAGAAATAGATTTAGGAATGTTCTTAACTGTTGTAGTTGGTTCTCAAAAAGTAAAAGGACTTGGAGGAGTGTCTAATTTCTCTCAATCAAGAGTTCTTGACTACGAAAGAACTAATGGAGGAACAGGAGAAATAAAAAGATATACAGATAAGCTTTTTGTTGAAACTACAGATGAATATTCAACTGGAATGAATGTTGAGATAAAAACTTATGTTGGAGTTAAAGCTGTTATTGAAAAAGCTAAAGTTCTTTCTACTAAAACAGTATTTGGTAAGACAATGGTAACTTTAGATAAAACAATTGATACAACTCTATTTGATTTAAATGGATTTGATGTAATGTTATCTAATGTTGATTCTAAAGATAGACATGGTTCTTACACTGCTGCATTGTTTGCTGTTAAAGCTAATACTGAAAAAGATAGAGCACCTGTTGCACAAGAGTTACCAGGAGTTTGTGATATCAACTTCCCAGGAGATGCACAAAAGATTTTATTAGTTAATAGATTTACAGTTATTAACGTAGATCCAGTATCAGGAAATGGAATTATAGTTGATTGTCCTTTAATGACAAGAAACGATTCTGATTTTAAAGAAAGATCTCAAATAGGATGTGTTCTTTATTTCTTAAAGAGATTGAGAGAAATAGCTAATTCTAAAAAAGGAAAAAGATTCCCTCAGAAAGAGCAAAAAGTTTTATTTGAAGATGAGTTAAGAGATGTATTTAAAAATGAGTTATCATTAAAAGATGCGATAATTTCTAAATTTGAATTTGTTGCTGATATGTCTAGACTTGATTCGAAAGGATTCTTAGCTGCTAAGTTTAAAGTAGTTGATACTAAGAAATTTAAAACTGCTGAGTTCTCTGGAGGATTAGCAAAATTATAATTTTAAAAATGGGGTGTTGGCTGGGTTCAGCACCTCTTTTTTTAGAAAAAGGAGAGATATATGGAAAATTTTTTCGATTACTCGATAAGTGGATTAGATGTAAAAGCATATGTACTTTTTAGAAAAGGATATATGAGTGGAGTAGCTGGTTATACAAATCAACAAGTTACTGGTCCTAATAGACAAGTAGTTAAATTAGATGGTGATTGGGTAGCTTATGAAATAGGAATGTTAAGGCTATTACAATTCTCTTTACAATCAGATGTAAAAGAAATAAATACAATGACTGCTACAAACGCTAAGGGACTTGCTGTAGGTAGAAGTATTGTTAATGGAAGAGCTGTATTTAGAAATACTGCTGTTGATACATTATCTGATTTAAAAAATAGAATTTTAACAAATGATAAATATAAAATAGAAATATTAAGCGAAACATTTGGAATAGATTTTGAAGAGGAAGTAACAGAAGCTAATATAGACGAAGCAATGCCTATGGAACCAAAAGAAGTAGGCTGGGAGCAAATGCCTCCATTTGACATACTGTTGGTTGCATCAGATGAAAGACAAATTGAGCTTCCTAGAGTTTGTAGAATAAAAGACGTAAAAATGGGTTCTAGTGGTTCATCTGAAGGAGCTACAGATACAGAAGATAATGAGTTCTGTAACTTTATGGCTTTATCTGGATATACACCATGGAGAACTTTAAAATAGGAGGAGTAAAAAATGGATAATAATTCTTTTTACACACTTGATGAAGAAAGAAGAGAATTAGTAGCTAATCCAATATCTGTTGGTGATGGTTTAACTGTTCTTATGCAAATATCTAAGAAGTATATAACTGGAAGACCAGAAGATTCTGGAATAAAAGTTAATATAAATTTAGGTGAAATACAAAACATAACTTATCAAATGCAAAGAAAAACAACTGCTGACTATGTTCCAGGAAGAAAAGATCCGCATTCTTTTTCTAGAGGACATATATTAGGAAACGGAAGAATGGTTTGTCCTTTGCTTGATAGAGAGTTAATATCTTTCATATTTAAAGAAATTAAAGACAATGTTCCCGATTCTAAAATATTTGATATGGTAGAATCTGACTTCACTTTCGGTATGCCTTTTGAAGTTCAAGAGGAAGAAACTGAAGTTATAACAAATGATAAAACTGAATTAGTAGGTGGAACTAATGCTATTTTTGTTAGAGGTAAAACTTATATTTATCTAGATGATGTTCCTAATTTTGATTTAAGAATTATATGTAGAGCTGATTCTGTAAAGAATGTAATATCTCTTGGAGAAACTAGCGGAGAAGGTATTGATTCATTTGAAGTTGGAAATATATATGAAAATAAGATTAGAAACGTTCAATTTATAAATGATAGTTCAGGAGCAGATGCAGTAAATCCTATTAAAAACCAAGTTGTAGATTTCTTAATATTAGGAAATACTACAGGATGGAAACAATTAAAATAAGAGGTGAATTATAATGGCTGAAAAAACTTTCGAGTTCGATTTTGATAATGCTAAATCTAGAGCTGGTATTGAAAAGAAAGTTTTTATAAGAGTTCCGAAAAAAGGTGGATCAGGTTGGGCTTTCCTAACGTTAGGAACTCTTACTAGAATTTCTTGGAATATAGGTATTCAACAAAAACCAATTTATTCATTAGGTAGAAAATCTGCTAACGGAGCTGGTACTGGTGTTAAAACTGTAAATGGAGTTTTAGCATTTAACGTAATGGATACATCTACAATAGAATATTTAAAGAACCAAGCTAAAGCTGAAGGAATAGAGGTTATAGAAGATTTAAGAATGTCAGAACTTCCTAAATTTGATGTAGTGTTAATTTCTGCTGATGAAAATGATGTTTCAGGAAGATATTCTAAGAGAATAATAAGAGGAATTAAAATAAATAGCGAATCTACTGCTGCAGGTTCAGATGTTATTGCAATGAACGAAGAATATACTTTTAAAGCTATTTCAGTTTCGTCATTACAATCACACGAAATAGAAGCGTTTAATGAAGTTAATGGAGGTAAATAATGTCTCAAATAACATATGATTTTGACCATAGAAATACTATGGCACCAGGAGATATGAAAATAGTTATGAGAGTTGGTGGGCAACTATATGAAATAGGACATTTGTTTGCATATAACCTAAGAACATCTAGAGAAGTAGTGCCTAGACAATCAATGGGATTTAAAACTGCTATTGGTTCTACAAAAGGTAGAAGATCACATGATGGAGTTTTAATATTCAACGTTATTAATGAATCGATAGTTCACGAGTTAAAGCAAACTATGTACGATACAGGAAACAAGCTAATCAAAGATGGTGGTTTTGTTTCTGAGATATCTAACGCAACAACTTTCTTTGATCAAGAATTTGATGAGGATAGAAGTTCTGATTTAGTTGGAGTTAAAAATGATTCTGACGATATAAGTGCTATGGAATTACCACCTTTTGACTTAATTATAACTACTCAAAATCCAGAAATTCCTACAATGTATACTCAGAAAAAAATAATAGGTATTGTATTGATAGGACATCAAGGTGCTATAGGATTAGATACCATAACTGCACAAGAACAATATCCGTTTGTATGTAAGCATACTACACCTTTAGTAACGTTTGAAACTAATGGAGTAACTAATGTTAATGATGCAGCTAATATTGCTATAAACGAGGAATATGGAGAAGATAACTATAATAGTTTAATTATAGCTTAATTTAAAAGGCTAGTGGTTTTCCACTTGCCTTTTTATTTATATGGAGGTTTTTATGAGCTTAAAAGATATAAATTTAGATTCAGATGGAGAAGCTATATTTATTGATGGTGATTTTTGTACAGATACTTATTCTGAGGATACTATATTCTGGAGATTAAGAAATACATTGATAAAAGTATTTACAAAAAATACTACATTTTGGGATTATTTTAAAGGGTCTAGATATTTAGATAAAGTTGAATTTGAAGAAAATATTAAAAATTCTATGATTACTGAGTTGAATAGGTTATATCCAAGTGACAATGATTTGATGTATTTAAGGATAGAAGTTATTATAGTTGATTCTATAGCTTATATTTTTTCATTTAGGATACAACCTTTTGAAAAAGATGATTTGCTAATAGATTTTTCTATAAAATTATAATAAGGAGCTGATAACAATGTTAGATGAATACATAGAAAGTCCAATAGATTGTAAAATATTTTTAAAATATAAATCTTCATCAGGGACAGAGCTTAAAGAGGTATTATTAACTCAAACTCTTAATTATAGAATTACAGAAAATAAAAAGCCTGTATATGGATTTAATAGAAATAGATTTGGGCAAGTGATAAAAGGTAAAAGATTGATAGAAGGAGTAATAGTTTTAAAAAAATCTATATTTAATGAAATAGGAGATTTGATAGATTTAAGTTCAATCAATAATTCTTCTAGAAAACTAACTACAGAAAAAATAGCTTATTTAAAAAGCGTTTTACCTGAGAATACAAACCTTATGAATTTGGTTAAAGAATATGAAAAAGATGCTGCTATTCTTTATGAAATGGAAAAAATAAAATTAGAAAAGTCTAAAAAATATAATATATTCAATACATTACCACAAGGAACAAATTTAATAGTAGCATTTGGCAGTGTAATAAATTCAAATGAATTTAAATTAAAATATAAAAAAATATTAGAAAAAGATTCTATTGATTACGCTACTGAACTTGAAAAATTAATAAAAAGTGATTCTGAGTTAGTTATAGAGGATATAAATTTCCTTGAAAAAACAGGAGAAATAAATATATCTAAGAGTGATATAGATGAAGTTTATAAATTCTTTGGTAGTTTAGATAATTGGGAGCAATAGTTATGAATATAGATAAAATTGAAGAAATACTAAATAAAAATGATAAGTATTTAAAAGCCTTAAAGATTTATAAAGAGTCTTTGAAAGCTGGAGATAAATTTACACAAGCTACATTCAAAAGTGGTTCTAACACATATATAAACAATCTTATTTGTATCTATAAAGAAATATATAAGATAAGTAATACTGATGAAAAAGGTCTAAAAAATTGTATAACCTCTATTAGGAACATGGTTAAACTGAATGATGTTATACAGGAAATTTTAAATGATGAAATTAATAAATTGAAAAAAATAATAAATGACAAAATAGTTTTTGAAGCTGAATATCAATCAGTAGCAACTAATTTATATAAGTTAAAAAAATCAAAAGAAGAAGTTATTAATTACATAAAGTATTATGAAAATGAAAACTTAATATCTTCTAAAAATATTGTTAGCGAAAAGAATTTACTATCAAATAATATAAGTGCATTAAATTCATCTTTAAATGATTTTTATAATAAGTTTAAAAGTGATATTTTTTTGATTAAAGTTACTGAAATGAATTATAAGGATATGTTTGAACAACTTTATATTGAAATTAATTCTATTTATAAAACTTATCCAGTTCTTAAAGATGAGGTTAGTTCTATAATGAGAATAATGAATATTG
>NZ_JBOFKN010000085.1:0-15054 GCF_051657365.1 Paraclostridium sp. | reverse complement strand
AATACTATTTTTCTTTAATTGAAGTTTTATATAATTAATAATATAATCTAAATTATCACTTTTAGTATCATCTATACTAAATATTGATACTAACATAACTTGCTTAATGTTTAAATTACATTGTTTTATAAGTTTATATATTTTATCTTTCTTTAACTTATCTGAAAATAAAAGTTCTTTTATTAACTCTCTTTCTTTATTTCTAATAAAGTTTCTTTCAATTATATAATTAGATATTTCTCTAGTTACATCTATTAGTTTTATATCCCAAGACATATTAAATACCGGCAAATCATTTTCATTCGCTAGTTCTATACAACTCATAGGTATTTCCTTTATATATTCACTATTAGTCAATATAACTAACCCAGATATATCTAAATTTACACAATCTAATATTAAATTTTTAAAAGACTCTTCATTTAAACTAATTCCCATACCTGTTATAAAAATTAATTCGCCTCCATTTACCCACTTGCTAAAATCTAAAGTTTCACATATATATGTCCATGTTATATTTTTGTATATTCCCCCATATCCCCCAACTAACTTGATATATTTAAATGTATTTAAACTTAGCAAGTCTTTGCAACTAATCATCTGTAAAATATCCTTTCATTGTACAATATTTTACATACAATTATATCATATGTATAATTTCATCTAAGTTTTTTATACTATACTAAAAAGTCACATTCACTCTTTATTACTTCAGGAATTTTTTCAAATAATATTTTTCCATTTCTAATAGAATATAAAACTCCTACTCTCTCTCTTATAGCCTCAAACTCGTTAGTTGCATTTAAAACTATAAAATTCGCTTTATTCCCAACCTTAATTCCATATTCATCTTGTATATTTAAGGTTTTAGCTCCATTTACAGTTATTAAGTCTAATGCATTATTTATTTCTTCAAAACTCATCATTTGGCATATGTGTATTCCTGAATCTAATATATTCATCAAGTTCCCTGTTCCTAGTGGATACCATGGATCTGATATAGAATCTTGTGCAAAACACACATTTATACCTGCTTCAACCATTTCCTTAACTCTTGTTATTCCTCGTCGTTTAGGGTATGTATCAAATCTCCCTTGAAGATGAATATTTTCTGTTGGACACGCTATGAAATTTAATTTTGATTCTTTTAAAAGTTTAAATAATTTATATGCATATGCATTATTATAAGAATGCATTGCACAAGTATGGCTCGCAGTTACTTTCTCTCCAATTCCTTCTAAATGTGAATGTGCTGCTAAAACTTCTAAAAATCTCGATTGTTCATCATCCGTTTCATCACAGTGAATATCAATTAACTTATTGTATTTTACTGCCAGATCTATAGCCTTTTTTACTGATTTTTCTCCAAACTCTCTTGTATACTCAAAATGAGGTATAGCTCCTACTACATCTGCTCCCATCTTTAATGCTTCCTCTACTAATTCTGTGCCACCTTTATATGCATACATACCTTCTTGTGGAAATGCAATTATTTGCATATCAATAAGGTTTCTAAATTCTTCTTTTAATTCTAGCATTGCTTTAAGAGCCGTTAAGTTTTTATCTGTTACATCTACATGTGTTCTTATATATTGAATTCCTGTAGTTATCTGCTTTCTCAATGCTACCTTTGCTCTTTTTTTTACTTCTTCTTTATTTAAATTACTTTTAGATTCTGACCATCTTTGAATACCTTCAAATAATGTTCCTGTTGAATTTTTAGCTCCAGGTGTATGCGCTGTATACACATAATCTAAATGTATATGCGGTTCTACATATGGAGGTATAGTCAATTTTCCTTCTATATTAATTACTTCTATACTAATATTTTCTTTATAAATTTCGCCTAAATTATTACCAATTTCTTTTATAGTCTCATTTTCTACCAATATATCCATCAGTTTTTCTTGACCTTTTAATTTAACATTTTTAAAAAGTATTTTTTTCATGTTACCTCCTTATATATCTTTGTTTTTTAATACTACCATTATAATTTTTTTAAGTCATTATGCTTTAAGTACAATTTTAATAGCACTAATTTGTACTATTTTCACATAATAATAAGCCTACTTTTAAAGTAGGCTTATTATTTCTTTTTTTAAGTTTATATAATTTGAACTTCCAAACTCATAATCTTTGTTTTGTAAATTAAATTCCTTTTTTATGATAGCTGGTTTATCAGACAATAAATATATTCTATCCGATAATATTATAGCTTCTTCTATATCATGTGTTATTAAAATTATAGTTGAATCAAACTTAGTCTTAATACTTAATAGCCACTGTTGCATTCTAGACTTAGTTATTGAATCTAAAGCTCCAAATGGTTCATCTAATAACATTAAATCATTACTATTTATAAATGTCCTCAAAAAATTTGCCCTTTGTTTCATTCCACCTGATAATTCATTTGGATATCTATATTCATATCCATCCAACCCAAAGTCTTTAAAATATGGTTTGACTATATCTATTGCTTTTGTTTTACTTTCTTTTTTAATTATTAAGGGTAAAGCTATATTATCAATTATAGTTTTATATGGTAACAATAAATCTTTTTGTTGCATGTAACTTAATTCTCCATTTATAACAATATCTCCCATATCTGCTTTTGTAAGCTCCGTTATTATATTAAATATTGTACTTTTGCCACTTCCGCTAGGTCCTAATATTGATATAAATTCACCTTCGCTTACACTTATACTTATATCTTTTAATATAAGATTATCGTTGTATTCTTTTGATATATTTTTTATTATTAATTTATCCTTATTGCGGTAAGAATTCATTGGTATATGCATCACTTGGTTTTAAATCCTTTTCTATTAAATTGTATTCCTTTAAAAATGAAGTATAGTTATTCCATACTATATCTTTCATTTCTCCCCATCTATTAGCATCTGACTTATACTCTTTTGATAAATATTTTTGACTTTCAATTGCTAGGTTTTCATCTATCTCTGGAGAATATTTCACAAGTATCTTAGCTGACTCTTCTGGGTTATTTATAGCATACTCATAACCTCTATTTGTTGCATTTAAAAACTTTTTAGCAAGTTCTGGGTCTTCTTTTAATAATTTTTCATTAGATATTATAACCGGAGTATAATAATCTAACCTTTTATCTAAATCTCTTAATGGTATATAATTCAATTCTACACCTTTTTGTTTAGCCTCTATCCCTGTCCATCCTTCAAATATCCACATCATATCTATATTTTTATTAACTGCTGTGAAAAAATCATCTTCTCCAACATTTACAACATCTAACTTAGAAAAATCTTTATTATCTTTTTTCATTACAGCATCAAGTATAGCATCCTCTGAAGGAGATCCCCATCCTCCATATACTTTACCCTCAAAGTCTTTAGGTGAAGTTATATTTTTACCTTTGGGAGATGCAAATCCAGATGTATTGTGTTGTAAAACTGTTGCTATAGCCTTTATTGGTAGTGGATCTTCGCTGGTTTTAGCAAATGTTACTTCCTCTTGATAACTTATTCCAAAGTCAGCTTTCCCTGTAGCAACCAAAGTAGGTGCCCCACCTTCCGAGGGTTGTACTATTTCTACATCTAGACCTTCATCTTTAAAGTACCCTTTGTCTAATGCAACATATAGCCCTGTATGATTTGTATTTGGTGTCCAGTCAAGCACCATAGTTACATTTTTTAAGTTATTTTTATTTTCCTTTTTTTCACTTGAACATCCTGTAAAAGCAGTTAAACTAAGCATTCCTATAAAACCTAGTGATATCAACTTCTTCAATTTCATTTATTATCCTCCCTGATATTATGTATGTCTAATTACAATTCTTTTTATTATTTGTGTAATACCTACAAATAATAAACTAAATACTACAACTACTATAGTAGATGCAAACACCTTATCTAAAGCATATGCACTTTTAGCTTTTACCATATATACGCCTAATCCCTTTGTCCCCCCTAGCCATTCAGCAACAGTTGCTGCAACTACCATATAAGTTACAGAAATTTTAATTCCTGAAAATAGCTTATCCATAGACATCGGAAGTTTTAAATGTATGAAAGTTTGTATTTTAGTGCTTTTCATAGTCTTAAACAAATTTAAATAGTCTTTATCTATATTCTCAAGTCCATCAATAAAACTTATAAGTATAGGAAAAAAACACGTAAGAGCTACCATCAATATTTTAGGCAGTGCTCCAAATCCAAACCATATTATTAAAAGTGGTGCTATAGTTATAGTTGGTATAGTTTGTGAAACTAAAAATATTGGATAAAAACACTTTTTAAATATAGATAAAAAATCCATTAAAATCCCTACTATAATAGCAATTAACAAAGCTAAACTAAATCCAACTATAGCCTCATATAAAGTCACCAAAGTATTTGCATATAAGTTTTTAAAATCACTAATAAATACTTCTAAAATATCTATAGGAGTTGGCAATATATACTGAGGTATATCTTTTATCTCTACAGTAGCTTGCCAAAAAATTATTATTACTAAGAAAGTTATTATAGAATAAAAATATTGCTGTGGTTTACCTATGATTTTTAAGCTTTTCATCAATAGTTATGCCTCCATGCTTCTCATCTATCCTGACAGTGGTTATAACTCTTTCACATCCAAGTTCAAATGGAAGTTTATGTACCTTTTTAACTATTCCAAAAACATCATCAAAACCACCTTCTATCGTTGTTGAGTTTGCTCCTATTTCATATTTCAGACCGCTATTTTGTATAATCTCTATACACTTATCTACAACTTTATACATTTCTGCTTCCCCTTTATATGGTCTTAAAGGTACTACTGCTATATCTGCTATTACCATTTTAAATCACCCTTTCCTTTTAAATTAATTTATAAAAACCATATTAAAAAAGCCTTCTCCATAAGGACAAGGCTTTCATTTTAATAGGTTAATTAATATATTTTTTATATTAATTTAATTTTTCCCTACGTTGGCATTATCCAAATCAGGTTAAGGGTCGAGATATTATCTCCTCTCAGCAACTTAGCTCCCCTATTTGTATTTTACATTGTTAATTATACTATATTTTTTATTTTTGACAACGTTTTTTTGTTTTATTTTTCAAAATTTTCATTATTTTCGTCAAAATACATTATTTTATCATAATCGAAAATGTTTTTTTGCAATTTAATTTATATTCTTCTATATCTATTTTTTTAATTTTGCATATATTTTTATATACATTGATTATTTGTTTTGGCATTCCATATTCTCCCGTTATCCATTGTAATGCTGTAGGCCCATCCGTTTCTCCTAAAAGTTTTTCAACTGGAACTAAAGTTGCAACAGCTCTTGATAATTGCGAATATTCTAAATCTATACTTGCTGTAAAGTAACAGTTTAAATTAATTAATTTTTTTAATATATTTATATCTCCGCTGTACCAATGAATTATAGAGTGTTCTGATACATCATATTTTTTTATTAACTCTAATACTTTTTCTTCAGCTCCCTTAGTATGAATATTTATATACTTATTATATTTTTTTGCAAGTTTCAAAAACTCTTCAAATACAATTATCTGATTGACATAGCTATCCGTATCCTCTACCCAACAAAAATCTAATCCAATTTCCCCAATCATTGCACTATTTCTTATGTAAACATCAATTTCATCTAATATATCTAATTTTTTTCCCACATTAGATGGATGTATCCCAAAAGTTGGTATTATATAATTACTTTTTTCGCTAATCTTGCAGTTTTCTTTATAACTTTCACTATCCATAGAACATGCTATGGTTTTTATTTTATTTTTCTCTATTTCTTTAATAATTTGATCCATATTATTTAAATCATAAAAATCTAAGTGATTATGAAAATCTATATACAAAACTTTTCCTCATTTCCTTATTAATTTGATAATTTTAATTTTAGCATATACAACTTGATTTTCAACGTTAACTCAATTATATATCTAAATTTTTTTTATTTATCTTTATTTTATGTTATTATTAATATAATAAATTTGAGAAGGAGGGTATTTATGAGAATACTATTTACAGAGTGGGCTATGAACATAGCTGAACAAACTAAAATTAGAAGTACCTGCGTCTCTAGACAAGTTGGTGCAGTCATATGCATAGATAAGCAAATAATAAGTACAGGCTATAACGGAGCTCCTTCTGGTGCTATACACTGCACAGACATCGGCTATTGTGAAAGAAGAAAAAGAAATATACCTTCAGGTCAAGGTTTAGAGTTATGCAGAGCTGGACATGCAGAAGCAAATGCAATAATTCAATGTGCTAAAAATGGAACTAGTTGCAATGGTGGTATTTTATATGTAACTACTCAACCTTGTGTATTTTGCTGTATTTCAATCATACAAGCCGGTATAAAAAAAGTAGTCTTTAAAGGTGAGTATCCTACAGGTCTTGGTCTACAACTTCTTGAAGAATCTGGTGTTGAATATATAAAATACGAAAATGAACTTGAAAATGAGAGACAATCTATAGAGTTAAAAAAATTAAGTGAGTCTAAACGAATTGAGAAATTTTTAGCTACTCCTAAAAAATATTAGTCATATAATTCACGTCTGCTAATATAATTGTACAAAGACTTTAAAGGACGTGATATATATGGATAATAGATGTATTAGAGATATTTTAAAAGATCTTACAAATATAATAAATAAAAATTTCAAAGGTGTTGTTATAATAGATGAAATAGATCTTAAAACTAGCAAAAGTTATGGTATTAAAGAATCTATAATGAAACTTTTATGCAATGAAGTTGAGAAGATAATTAGAGACGGTGATTTTGTATGCTCTTCCGAAGATATCAGACTTAATACTCCTTGTAATTTAGAAAAAGTTATAAAAATTGCAATAACTAAAAAAGTTATAAAAAAAACAGAATTAGCACTTGATAAAACCCTACTAAATAAACAAGAAATTTTAAATTTAGAATTTACTATCGATGATGAGTATGATGAATACCTAGATTTAAAGCTAAATGAGTTTAAATCAACAGTTAGAGGTGTTATTGTTTCTAAGAAAATTTCTGAAATGGATAAAAAAATCAGAGAAATTGAGGTTGAAAAACAAAGACTCCTTTCTCTTGTACAATCTTGAGTTAAAGCAAAATAGATATATGTGCATTCATATGAAGGCACATATATCTATTTTATTTTATAATAAATTCAAATTATTTAATATTTGAATTTTTTTCATATTAGTCATATCTATATTTATAGGAGTTATAGATATATACCCTTTTTCAGTAGCCTTAATATCACTATCTTCTTCTTGATCAATCTCTTTTATTTTTCCACCGATCCAAACATATCTTTTTCCATGAGGACTTTGTCTTTCTTCTATATCATTTTCGTATTTTCGTATTCCTAATTTAGTTATTTTAAACCCTTGTATATCTTTATTTGGTATATTAACATTTAATATACAATCATCAAATATATGCATCATCTCTTGTGTATTTTTCACAAGATTTACTACGTATCTAGATGCTACTTGATAATCGTATTTAGATATCTCATAAGCATCATATGATATAGCTATTGCTGGTTTATTTTGTATAAGTCCTTCAATAGCAGCTGATACAGTTCCCGAATATATAACATCAGTCCCAAGATTTGCCCCATTGTTTATTCCACTTAAAACCAAATCTATTTCTATATCTTTAAAAATAGCTTCTATTCCTACTTTTACGCAATCTGCAGGTGTCCCACTTATAGAATATGCATTTATTCCTTCGTCAATATGTTCTTCTTTAATCATTATAGGGTCATGTATAGTTATAGCATGACCTGTTGCGCTTCTTTGAACATCAGGTGCAACTACATAAACATTAGCTACTTCTTTTATAGCTTTCGCAAGTTCAACAATTCCATCAGCTTGTATTCCATCATCATTGGTAATTAATATATTCATAAATTTCTCCCTATTCATATACTGAATATTTTTCCCATATTTGTTCTAAATCGTCAAAGTATGATTTTATATCTTCTTTCTCTTTCATTCCAATAGATACTATAAGCGCATTACAAAGACTAAGTGCCGGAACTAATGAATCAACAAATGATGCCATATTACTTTTTACTAAAAGTGTAGTATCTGCAGTCGTTGCTATTGGTGCAAATAAACTATCTGTTATTGAAATTATATGAGCACCTTTTCCTTTTGCATATTCCACAACTTGATAACTTTTCTTTGAATATCTCGGAAAACTTATAGCAACAACTACATCATCTTCTGTAACTCTTACTACTTGTTCAAATGCATCTCCCATATCCATTCTTATTATATGTACATTATCTAATATAATATCTAAATAAAATCCTAAATATTGAGCTATACTAAATGAACTTCTCATACCTAATATATATATTTTTCTTGCATTTAAAAGTTTATCTGAAGCTTGTTGGAATACATCTTCATCTAAATCTTCTAAAGTATGTTTTATATTATCTATATCACTTTTTAATACTTTATTTAATATTTTACAGTCATCTGAATACTCTTGATTCATCTCAACCCTTTGAACTGTTGTTAATTTATTTTTTATAAGTTCTTGAAGTGCATCTTGAAGTTTTGGATACCCTGAAAATCCTAAAGCGTTTGCAAATCTTACTACAGTAGATTCACTTACACCTACTTCTTCTCCAAGCTTTGAAGCTGTCATAAATGCTACTTTATCGTAATTTGATATTAAATATTGTGCTATAAGTTTTTGACCTTTACTAAGTCTTGGATATTGTCTTTGAATATCGTCTATTAGCTGTTTGCTATCTTTAAAATCTTTAGTTTCGTTCATCTTTATCTCCTCGTAATTACTAATGATTTATATTTATATATTAAGCATTATATTTATTCTCATCTATATAAATACATTATATCATTTTTTACATTAAAATTTAAATAAGTTATGAATTTTTTATTATAATAAATTGATAAATGTTGTTATAACTCCTGAATTAAAAAATTCTATAAATAATGCACCTACTAAAGGTAGTATAAAAAATGCACTATAAGATGGCCCATACTTATTTGTTACAGACTCCATATTAGCAATTCCATTAGGTGTAGCTCCCATTCCAAATCCACAGTGTCCCGCTGCAAGTATAGCTGCCGTATAGTCTTTTCCCATCATTTTAAATGTTATAAAATATGCAAATAGTCCCATCAAAATAGTTTGTATTGTAAGTAATATTAGGATTGGTATAGCTAAATCTACGAGTTCCCACAATTTCAAACTACACATTGCCATAGACAAAAATAAGGATAAACAAATTGAACCTATACTAGATAACTCCATTTCGGATGTTTCCCATATTTCTTTTATATCAGATATATTCCTCATAATAGCTGCAACTATCATAGCTCCAATATATCCTGGCATTGTTATTCCCGTAGTTGAAAATATTGATGATACTATAGTTCCAATACCCATAGCTATTATTATTTGGGTAACTGAACTTACTAGTTTATTTTCCAAAAGTTTACCCGCTTTTTCACAATGGCTTTCCTTATTATCAATATATATTTTAAAATTTTCTGAATTACTTTGTAATTCTGATTTAAGTTGGTTTTTTTCAATCAACCTCTTTGCAATAGGTCCTCCAATTACACTTCCTGCTACTAATCCAAAAGTGGCACATGCCATAGCAATACTTAGTGCTCCTTCTAATCCTCCAGATTCTATAAGTGGTCCAAATGCTCCTGATGCTCCATGTCCTCCTGTCATTGATACTGATCCTGCGATAATACCAAGAAGCGGGTCTACTCCTATTAATTTAGCTGATACAACACCTACTATATTTTGAATTAAAACTAAAGCTACTGCTATAATTAAAAACTTAATAACAGCTTTTCCTCCTTTTTTCAAAACTTTCATACTAGCCGTAAATCCTACTGTTGTAAAAAAAGCCGTCATTAATATATCTTGAAGTGTTGTATCAAATGTTATAGCTAATATATTAGCTTGCCTTAAAAAAAAGGATATAATCGCAAATGAAAATCCTCCAACAACTGGAGCTGGTATACAATATTTCTGTATAAAATTAATTTTTTCTTTTATAAAACCACCTATTATTAATACTATCGTTGTAAATGCAATACTTTGAATAATATCTAAGTTAAGTTCAAACATTCCTAATTCTTTTGAAAACTCAAACATAACATTCCCCCTTATTTCTATATATCCAGTATTTTAAGAATTATTTTTTCCTTATCTTTCTTTTAATTCTATTTTCTGAAAATTAAATTAAAAAAATTTTCATATTCTAAGTTTTAACATTTTATTAACTCAGAATATGAAAATTAATATTATATAATGGAAAGAGAAAGGATTAATCCTTTCTCTTTTAGTAAGCGTAATTAACTAATGAATGACCAAGTTCAAAAGCTTTTTCATTTAATTGCTCTGTTCCCTTTGGCACTCTAGCTAATATAGCTTTCTTTATCATTTCCTTATCTACACCCTCTAGTATTTCACTTATAACTCCTAATGCCACTATATTTGAAACCATCTCTTTACCTAGCTTATTTTTACTGCTTTCTATTATAGGAACTTTTATTATTTCAACTCCGCTAACTTCGAAATCGTTTTCAGCAACAGTAGAATCAATTATTATTGTCCCTTTTTCTTTAATTGTATGTGAATATTCATCAAATGACTTTTGAGTTAAACAAAGTAGAACATCTGCTTTTCTAACTTTCGGAAAATTTATATCACCATCACTTATGATTACCTCTGCCTTACTCGCACCACCTCTAGCTTCTGGTCCATAAGATTGCGTTTGAACAGAATTCAAATTAGAAAGTATTGCTCCTTCGGCAAGTATTATGCCCGCTAAAATAAGTCCTTGCCCACCAGAACCACTAAGTCTTATTTCTTTTCTCATATTAATATCTCCTTATTAATTACTTAAATCTATTTATTATCTTTTCATATTCATCTGTATATTCTGGCATAGATACGTCTTTAAATATTCCATAAAACTCTTTATTATCTAATTTTTCACTAGGTAGTTTATCTTTAAGCGATACATCTACATAACTATCTTTTATAAGGTTCATTAATGACACCGCCGAACCTTTTTTATTTTTTCTACCGTAATAAGTAGGGCATATACTAATACCTTCAACTACTGAAAATCCTTTATGATTTATTCCTTTTTTAATGTAGTCTATCATTTGTTTTGCATGATATGCTGTTGCTCTAGCAACAAAAGTAGCACCTGCACCTTTTGCAAGTTCGCAAATATCAAACGGCTTATCTATATTACCATAAGGAGCAGTTGTTGCAAGATCATTTGTATTGGTAGTTGGAGAAAATTGTCCTCCAGTCATTCCGTATATATTATTATTAAACACGATAGTAGTTATATCTATATTTCTTCTACATGCATGTATTAGATGATTCCCTCCTATAGCTGTACAATCTCCATCTCCCGTTACTACTATTACATGCATATCCGGATTTGCAAATTTAACACCTGTAGCAAATGGAATAGCTCTCCCATGAGTTGTATGTAATGTGTTAAAATCTAAGTATCCAGATGCCCTTGATGAACATCCTATTCCCGAAACTACACATACTTTATCTTTATCAAGATTTAATTCATCTATAGCAACTGCTATAGCTCTCATAAGTATTCCATGACCGCATCCGGGACACCATATATGTGGCAATCTATCTGATCTAAAATTATTTTCTATAACGCTACTTGGCATTTTAGCACCTCCATAACCTTAGCAACTATCTCATCTGGATTTATAATTTCTCCATTATACTTATTAATACCAATTACATTACAATCACTATCACATACTCGTTGAACTTCTAACACCATTTGTCCATAGTTTAATTCCGGTACGTATATATTTTGAACATTCTTGCTTAATTCTTTTACCTTTTCTTCCGGGAATGGCCACACTGTTTTAATAGTAAATAATCCAGCTTTTATACCTTGTTCCCTTAATGTATCAACTGCATCTTTTGTACATCTACTCATGCATCCAAAAGTTACAAATAATTCTTCACAATCTTCTACTTTATAATCTTCATAAATTAATATATCATCTAAATTTTTATCTATTTTATCCATCAATCTATCCATTAATACTTGAGTTTGTTCTGTACTATTAGTTGGAAATCCGGTTTCATCATGCATAAGGCCTGTTACATGATATCTATATCCATCTGAGAAGTTTGCCATTGGTGGTACTAGAGTTGTCTTGTCATATATTTTATAATCATTTTTATCTATATTAATTTTCATTCTATTATATACTTCTAATTCATTTGATTCTGGTATCTCTACTTTTTCTCTCATGTGACCTATAACTTCATCTAATAACAATATTACTGGTGTTCTATATTTTTCTGAAAAATTAAATGCCTTTACTGTTAAATCAAACGTATCTCTTACTGTAGATGGAGAAAGAGCTATTATAGGATGGTCCCCATGAGTCCCCCATTTAGCTTGCATTAAATCTCCTTGAGCTGGTGATGTAGGAAGTCCTGTACTAGGTCCACATCTTTGAACATTTACTATTACACATGGTATTTCAGCAAGTGATGCATATCCTATATTTTCTTGTTTTAATGAAAATCCAGGTCCACTAGTTGCTGTCATTGATTTTAGTCCTGTTAATGATGCCCCTATCGTAGCTGCCATTGATGCTATTTCGTCTTCCATTTGTATGAATTTGCCTCCAACTTTAGGAAGCATAAAAGATGAAATCTCAGCTACTTCTGTAGATGGCGTTATTGGATAACCTGCAAAAAAATTCATACCTGCGTATAACGCTCCATGTACACAAGCTTCATTTCCTTGTAACAACTTCACTTTTTTACGCATAACCTATTCCCCCCTGTTATTTTGCATCCTTAGATATATAAATAGCATAGTCTGGACATCTAAGTTCACATAATCCACAAAGTATGCACTTTTGTATATCTTCTACACATATTGTATTTTTTTCTAACTTCAATATTTTCTTTGGACAGTATTCTATACAAATACCGCATCCTTTGCACCAATTAGTATCTAGTATAAGTTTTCCCTTTTCCAAAATTATCCCCCCACAACTTTTACTTTCAATATAATGGTAGCTACTTTTTACAAAAATTGCAATTATTATTTCATTTTTTAAAATATTTCTACAATTTTGCAATTTTACTTTCTATAATTTCAACATGATTTTTATTGACAATTTTAGAGTATTTTTTTATTTAATTCTCAATCCTCTGTATTTACTTGTCTAGGGAAATACAACCTATTTTATTCATTTTATTTTTTAAATTTTAATATGTATAATTAATTTCAAAAAGAAACTATCCACTTAATATCTTTCAATATAAATTTAATTTTTATAATATTTTTTAATTCCCATAATAAATATATTGTATATATCCTTAATTTTTCACGTATTCTAATATGTTTTACATCCATTTATCTTTTCCAAATAAAAATAGTGAACTTTAATTAACTTTAAAAGTTATTCAAGTTCACTATTTTTATTAACATTCTTTTTTCTTTTCTATTAAAATCAACCTCGGTGGATGATTGACTTGATTTACAAAGTTACAATTTAAAACGCTAAATTCACTTTGATTTAGCTTTTCAACATAATCAAAAATTGCATTAAATTCATCCATCCCGCCTTCATGACCTGTGTAAATAGCTAAACTTACAATTCCATTTGGTTTTAGTAATTTCAAACTTTTTTGAATAGCTTTTACTGTTGTTTCTGCTTTCGTTATAACTTTGTGTTTTGCTCTTGGCAAATATCCTAAATTAAATAAGACACAACTTACTTCATTATTTACATGCATGTCTATATTTTCATGCCCATCAAGAATTAATTTAACTCGATTAAATAGATTTTCTTTTTCTAATCTTTTTTTAGTGCTTTTTATAGCTTCCTCTTGAACATCAAAACTGTAAACTAAGCCGTTTTCTCCTACTTTTTGAGCAAGATACTTAGTATCATATCCATTACCCATAGTAGCATCTATAACTATATCACCTTCATTTATAATATCATCAATTAAAGTTTTATTTACATCTATCACATTAGTTAAATATTTAGCCCTTAACATATCTCTCCTTCTTTCTATAAACCTATTTTAATCCCTTTAAATAATCTATTTCTTCATTAGTTAAATATCTGTATTGTCCAATTTCCACATCTTTTAAAACTATTTTCCCCATAGCCTTTCTTCTTAAGTTCATAACTGGATGATTTATAGCTCTACACATTTTTCTTACTTGTCTATTTCTACCTTCATGTATTTTTATTTCACATACACAATAGTTTTTTTCTTCACTTTTTTTAACTATTTTTATCTTTGCTGGAGATGTTTTATAATCTTCTATATATATTCCTTTTTCAAAGTTCATAATCTCACTAGATGTCGGTATTCCTTTTAAGGTAGCTACATATGTCTTATCTACCTCATGCTTTGGATGAGTTAACTTATACGTTAAATCTCCATCATTAGTTAAAAGTAATAATCCACTAGTCTCATAATCTAATCTACCTATAGGGTATACTCTAGCATCTATGCCTTTTACTAAATCTATAACACTCTTTCTATCAAATTGATCTTTTACAGTAGTTACATATCCTTCCGGTTTATTAAGCATTATATAAACTAATTTCTCTTCTAATCCGATTATTTTTCCATCAATTTCTACTTTATCTTCATTTTCATCTATTTGAAATGATAATTCATTTATTATTTTACCATTTACTTTTACTCTATTTTCAACTATTAACTCTTCTGCTTTTCTTCTTGATGCGATTCCACAAGATGCTATATATTTATTAATTCTCATCATATTCTCCTTAAATTTAATTTACTCACATTAAATTATTATACTATAATTTTTTAAACAATTTTTAATTTTTTTATATTTTTATATTATTTTATTGATAATATTTGGCTAAATTAATATTAGTTTTATAAATTGTACTATAGGAGGTGTTTTTTTGATTTCTAAAGATAATATTAAGTATTGTATATTTGTAGCTTTTATATCTATAGTACTATTTAAGGCTATAAAT
>NZ_JBOFKN010000084.1:0-15372 GCF_051657365.1 Paraclostridium sp. | reverse complement strand
AAATAACTTCACAATATATAAATATCATCCTCCTAATTAATCTTTTATATAAATTTATCTTCTAAGTTTTATTACTAAAAAATTTGTTATACATTTTTTATATTCTAATGCTAAGTTATTATATGATTTTTGTTAAATTACAATGATACATTTTCAATAGTCTACGTTTTGATTTTCATAATAGGGGTAAAAATTATTATATGATTATTACAAATTTTAGGTGGTGAAGATATGAAAAGTATACTTTCTAAAACCCTAGTATTTATAGGTATAATTCCCACAGCTATTATTTTCAAACTATTATTTGGAAATGATAATATGCTTGTTGGTATAACAGCTTTTATGGCCGCTATAAATTTAATGTCAAATGATTACTCTATAACTCCTCTAAAAAACACTTTACGATTTATACTTATAGAGTTATTCATAGGCTTATGTGCCTTTATAGCAACTTTATCTCCTTCACTAGCTTTGTTATCTACATTTGTAGCTGTATTTTTTATCATATATATTTTTACATATGATACTAGTAAACCAATATATATGCCGTTTATTTTAAGTTATTTATTTATGCTTTATTTCCCTGTAAAACACAGTGCTATACCTGCTAGAGCAGAAGCATTAATACTTTCTGCTATACTCATAATGATGGTTCAACTAATTGTAAACAAAAATGGATTTTGGGATAAATCAAAAGCTACCATTTGTAAAAATATCAACTTACTAATTGATGATATAAATATTTTAATAAACAACAAAGATATAGATGGTATAAAAAAAAATAACACTCAAATACATAGTGAAATTAAAATACTTTCTCAAAATTTATATTCTAGAAAAGAAAAAACCTTCTTAATATCAGATAAGGCTAGACTTTATTTATGTATAGCCCAAACAATAGAAGGCGCTAGTATAATTTTAGAAAATTGGCTAGAAGATAAAGATAGTCTGTATAATTGTGAAAATCTTTTGAAAGAATTAAAATTACAATTTGAAGATATATTAAAACTTATGGACGATGAAAAAAATATTGATATTTTAGAAAAACAACTAAATAACTTTATATATGAAAATGATAATTTAACTTGCTCTTATTATATTTCTTATGAGTTAAAACAAAATATGACTTTACTAAAAGATACTTTATATGATCTAAAAACTGGTGGATTATCTACTAGTGATAAAAAATATGGTGTTGCTGGAAAGGTAAAGGAAATCCAAGTTATAAAAAGACGTTTTAATAGAAATTCACTTAGATTTACATTTGCATTTAGAGTTGCCTTAATGGTTAGTTTAGGAGCTTTTATAGTTGGTTATTTTGATTTATTTAAAGGTAAGTGGATGGTATTTACTCTAGCTACAGTTATACAACCTTATATTGAATCAAGTGAATCTAAGATGATTGATAGAATAAAAGGAACTTTGGTAGGTGTTTTAATATTCGAGATAATTTTTCATTTAATTCCTACCATGGAAGCTAAATTATTTTTAGGATTTGCTTGTGGTTATATAAGTAATTATTTCAAAGATTATGCTAAAAGAATGACATTCATGACAATTTTTGCTTTAAGCATTGGTGCTAATAGTAATGACTTTAATACATTATCTTTTGATAGAATAAAATTCATTTTAATAGGTTGTATTTTAGCATTTATAGCAAATAGAATTATATTCCCTTATAAAATTAAGGATGTTACTAAAAATCTAATAGATAAATCTATTGATTTAAATGATTCTATTTCTAAAATTTTAGAAAACATAACTTCAACAAACGTAGATACTTCTAATTTACGTGAAGTTGTTTTAACTAATAGACTTACTAATGATAAAATAAGTATTAATAATAATACTATTTCTTGCGATAAAATTAATAATTTTTTAGATAGTGAGCGAATTATAATGAGTAATATACGTATTTTTAAAAATAGTATAAGAAATAATAGAGTTAAAAAGTTAAACATAGGTAATACATGTGAAGAGATGAAAAAATATCTAAATGGCGATTTAAGTAAATCTGATGTTGTAGGCGACTTTAACAATTTAAAAGAACAAGATGATAAATTGATTTTCATGAATATATATGAAATTTTCAAAAACATTGATAATGCTAAAAAAATTTCAAATACGATAACCTCCGTTTAAAAATATTTATGAAATAAAAAATGCGATAAATAAATTTATCGCATTTTTTATTATTATTCTAATTTAAATAAATTCAATATCGTAAATAATTGAATTCTTAAGTTTGTAAGGACTTTTTTTCAAACAATTGTTACCTACAATCTTAATGCCTTCATCCGATAATAACTCACATAATGCTTCTCCATAAGTAATATTATAATCATATTTGATTTCATTAAAATTGCAAATCCCAAAATTATGTAAAGCTGTAGATGTTTTACCACATAAATGAATAATACACCCATTTACTTTATTTGAAATTCTTTTGATTATATTTATTGTAGTTTTAGACACTACATCTTCATAAATTTTAGGCCCTACTATTTCAATAGCTCCTACAGGATCACTATAAGATATTATTTTAGCTCCACTTTCATATCCTTTTACTATATATTCAACTATATTATCTTCCAATTGTTTCATAACTTTTTCAATTAGAGGTTTATTCTTTCTAACCCCTTTATAAAAATATTTTAAATCAATAAGTAACGATATAATAGTCATCGGTCCACATACATTTAAAGTAACGATCTCTTCTTTACTTAAAATATTAATAGATTCTAATACTTCGCTTATTCTTCCTTTTTCAAAGTTAATATTTTTAATATTAGATAATTCATCTAAACTATTGTATGCATACTTCTTTATTCTAGGACAACTTTTGTCATCACCTAAGTTTATGTATGCTCCCAAAGCTTCTGCCTCTACAGTTGTACAAAAAGGCACTTTACAAATATGATCTGCTTTGTGATATTTTAAGATTTTTGATATATACGAAATATCTTTAGCATTTGTATGTAAATTAGGAAATTCTACCTTTGAATCTTTTATTATGTCTATAGGTATATTTTCATTATCATTTTGATTACACTTAAAATCTATTTTCATTATTAATGCCTCTATTTAAATATATTTTTTATATCTTCACTTTTTAAATTGCTACCTATTGTACATATCTTAGGAGTTGTATTTATATTACTTTCTTTTATAGTATAATTACCATTTATATAGCTAAACTCTAATAACGACTCCTCGCTATTTACAAATCCTTTACATCTTATTATTTTTCCAAACTTAATTTCATTTAATTTTATCAATGCAATTTCTAAATTTTCTACTGAATAACTTTGTTTAGGAATTATAGAAATAGAAGAAATATTTTTCATATTTTCATTTACATATTTTTTCTTCATATTATTAAAATCCAATGAATCTTTTTTATTTACCATACTTAGAATTTCAAATATGTTACAAAAAGATCTACCATCCCAATCTCCATATAATATATTTGTAGTTTTATTTATGTGTTTTAAAGATTTTATTATATCATCTAAATCCTGATTGTCTATAAACTGACTTTTACTTATAATTAATACTGATGCATTTTCAATTTGATCTTCAAAAAAGTCTCCAAAATTATCTATATAATCAAAGTAATTTACTCCATCAATTACAGTAATTAAAGAATTTATACTTATATCCATGTCCTTATCCAAATTATTTATCATATTTATTATCTCGCTCAACAAACCTATACCAGTTGGCTCTATAATTATACGATCTGGTTTTAATTTATTTATAACATCTAATAAAGTATCTTTAAAGTTTAATTTTATACTACAACATATACATCCATTTTGAAGCTCTAATACTTGAAGTCCTTCTTTTTTTATAAGTTCTCCATCTATACCTATTTGTCCAAATTCATTTTCTATTACAACTACATTTTCATCTTTAATACAATCTAACATTTTTTTTATTAATGTAGTCTTTCCTGAACCTAAAAATCCCGATATTACATCTACTTTTATCATTACATCACCTTTTTTAGAATTTTAAACAATCTGTAAATAATCTTTCATAATTTTCTTTTGTAGATAACTCAAAGTAATCTATTTCCTTAGCTATTAAATCCATGTTTTTCCTTATATCTTTAGATAGTAAACTCATTATAGCTCCTGTTTTTGAAGAATTACCTATATATTTTATTTTATCTTTAAGCTCTTTTGGTATTATACCAACTCCAACTAAACTCTCAATACTTAGGTGTTTTCCAAATTGTCCAGCTATTATAACTTCATCTAAATCTTCAATTTTTATATCCACTTGATCTGCCAATGCATAAATTCCTGAAAGTATAGCTCCTTTTGCAAGTTGAACTTGTCTTATATCCTCTTGAGTAATTGCTATTTCTTTAGGTTTTCTAGTTAATATAAATTTTCTTTTTTTATTTTCATCTACTATATGTTCACTTAAATGACTTAAGTTATCATCTACTTCTATTGCTTCTTTCTTACTTATCCGACCTGTTTTTCCTATAAGTTTAGACGTTGCTAATTCACTTATAGCATCAACTATTCCACTTCCACAAATTCCTAATGGTTCTACATCACCTATAACTTTAATTTTTATATTGTCTTCTATTTTTATATTTTCAATAGCTCCATCTCCAGCTCTCATACCACAACTAATATTCATACCTTCTAGTGCTGGACCTGCAGCACAAGAACAAGAAACCATTTCTCCATTTTTAGATAAAACCATCTCTCCATTAGTTCCAATATCTATAAATAATACATTTTTATCTTTGTTTTTTAAATCACAAACACATACCCCTGATACAATATCAGCTCCTATATAACTAGACACTCCAGGTAGCAAGTATACTCTACCAAAACCAGATATATCTATTCCTAAATCCTTTGATGCTATACTCTTACTTTTTACAAATACTGGTGAATATGGTGATTTACCAATGGATATAGGATTAACATTTAGTAATATATGCATCATAGTCGTATTTGCAGCTATTGAAACTTCATATATATTTTCTTTTTTTATATTATTTTTTTTACACAAATCGTTAATTAATTTATTTAAACAATTTATAATACTTTTATTTAAGATTTCTAACCCATTTTCCTTAGTTTTTATAAAGTTAATACGAGATAATACATCTAATCCATATTCTTTTTGTGGATTAATTTCACTCTCAGAACTTATTTCAATTTGACTTTTTATATCAATTAAAGAACAAACAACAGTTGTAGTACCTATGTCTACTGCTATAGAATATAGAGCATTTAAAGTATCCCCTACCTCTACCCCTATTAACTGGTTATCTAAATAAACACCTGTAAATTTATCTTTTTCAAATAAATTTGGGATCTCTTTTAATATTTGATAATTACTATTTAAATCACTATTAATAACTTCACTTACTATATCTTCATAAGATGAATTATTTTCTAATGTAGGTAGTTTTACGTCATATACACTTTTAGAAAGTAATGGATCTTTCTTGAAGTATGGCATATAACCATCTGCTAAAATTTTATGATTTTTATTTTTATTTTCTAAAAACTTTACACTTAAATCTCCTTTTGGGTAAACTAAACATCCAAGTCGTATATTATCTTCAATTTCTTCTTTGCTTAAGAATTTTAACTCTTCTTTTGAAAATTCATTTATATCTCCATCTAAAACTTGAATTTTACATTTACCACATAACCCTTTCCCTCCACATGGACTTTCCATCCCTAAATTATTACTTTGTATTATATCTAAAAGACTACTTCCTACCTTAAATTCGTAGCTTTCATTGTCCGTGTATAAAAAATTCATAAAATACCTCTTTATCTGCTATAATTTTTCGCACATTCTTTTAGAACTTTTATATTATCAAGTTTAGTTCTAACCCCAACCCCACAAGCTGGAGATAATATATCAACTCCATTTTTTAAACATGTGTTACACATAGTTTCTAAACTTTTGACATCACTATTTTCTAATGCAAAAGTACTTACATTTCCCATAATCGCTTTATTTAAAACATTTTCTTTTACTTGAGTAACACTAGTTATTGAATCAAAACTAATAGCATCACTATGCAATAAATTCAATTCTTTATATATACTTTTTAATCTTCCACATATATGTATTATTGTTCCACCTTTTGCATAAACATTTAACTCATCTATAATTTTATTTAAATATGGAACTGCAAACTCATTAAAATTGTTAGCTCCTAATATTTCTCCCGTTCCACTAGGATCTGATATAGTTAATATGTCTGCACCAGCTTCAAGTTGTGCTTTTCCAAATATTATAAGATTGTTAGTTACAAATTCCATAAGTTTATGAACCTTTTCAGGTTTTTTTCTAATTTCTTTATAATATATCATAGGTTCTAATAAAGACGATGCTAAACTAACAGGTCCAGTTAAATTTGCAATTATAGGCACTTCTTTACTTCTCTCTTTTAAAATTTTAATAGCATCTATAACAACTTTAGCTCTACCCTTATTTACATCTATATTTTCCAACTTAGTATATTCTTCACTAGATTCTATTGGATATTTAGTTACTCTAGGTTCTGTATTTTTAGTTCCCATATATACAGTAGCCCCCATACCTTCTGCTTCTACAGTCATACAAAATGGAACTCCAAAATTTTCAAAAGCATTATTTTTATACATACCTTGCGTTAAATCTGCCATCATAATTGGATTTGTATGAGCTTCTGGCCAAGATACATTTTCAATATCCATAACATCTTCTATTATCATATTCATCATGCCCCCAGGACATATACATGGTGGTCTATCAACAACTTCACCTTTTAATACTTTATATAATCGTTCCTTTGAATTCATCTATACCACCTCTTTGTGAATACCTCTTTTTTTATCAACTAAATCTTTCGCAAGTTTAACTGCCTTTGAAGCTTCATGTGCATAACCATCTGCTCCAATTTTATCTGCAAAACTTTGTGATATAGGTCCTCCACCTACCATGACCACTACATCATCACGCATATTTTCTTCTTTTAATAAATCTATAACTACTTGCATATTATCCATTGTAGTTGTCATAAGAGTAGACATTCCTACCACATCTGCATTAACTTCTTTTGCTTTATTTATAAATTCAATTGGGGCTACATCTCTTCCTAAATCAAAGACTTCAAATCCAGCCGTTTCCAACATTATTTTAAATAAATTTTTCCCGATATCGTGAGTATCTCCTTCAACAACACCAACTATAGCTCTATAATGCTCCCCAGTTTTATATTTTGGAAGATGTGGTTTTAAAATATTTATACCCTCATACATAGCATCTGAGCATAATAAAAGCTCTGGTATATAGTATTCTTCTTCTTCATATAATCTTCCAGCTTCCTCCATTCCAAGTGCAAGACCCTTAGATATTCCTTCATATGCCTCAAACTCATTTTCAATATATTCATTTGCAATCTCAATTACTTCTTCATCTTCCATTTCTAAAACACAAGTTGCTAATTTATTTAATAAAATTTCTTTTGAATTTTCCATTGTTTTTCTCCCCTATAAGTTATCTATATTAATTGGGTACGCCCCAAATATTCTTGCTGCATCCATAAGTGCCATAATTTTTTTAGGATCTGTTCCTATCGGAACATCACACCCTGTACTTAATATAAATCCACATTTACTATCGTGCGCTTTTTTTATACATTCTTTAGCTTCATTATATATATCTTCAATACTACCTCTCATTATTGTATCAACTGGATCAACATTGCCTATCAAGCAAACCTTATCCCCATATGCAATTTTTAACTCACCTATATCGTCTATATTATCTAAGCTTAAGTTAGATATACCCGTATCAACCATATGTCCCCATACTTTTTTAGTCTTCCCACAAATGTGAAGAGTTGTTCCACTTCCAGTTCTCTCAATTATTCTATCCATACATCTCTTTAAGTACGGCTTTGCAAATTCTTCAAAGTTTTTTTCACTTATCATAGTAGATGACGCATTAGGCTCTGCAATTCCTGGCGCAAGTCCTATATCACAAGCTGCATCTATATAATTTAAGACACTTTGTGTTGATATTTCTAAAAGTTCATGGGCCATATCTTTATTTTTTGTTAAATCTCTTAAAAATTTATCAGTACCTCTTAAAAAAGATGCTGTTGTAAAAGGCCCTCCGCATGTAGTTCCAACCCCTACTTCATGATTTAACTTACCTTGTGTTATTTTAAGAGCTTCTAAAAAGTAATGAATTCGCCCATCTTTATATGGATCAATAGGTCTTAATTTGCCTATTTCAGTATAATCATTTATCGCAGGTTTATTTATGTATGGAGTGTTATTTGTAGGGAATATAACCTCACTTCCCATAGCTTCTGGTATACCTTGAAGACCTGGTCCAAATCCTATACTATCAGGTCTAAATAATTCAAAACTTCCAACTGCTACATCAACAAGTGCATCTACTGAATGATTATATTCATATATTGTGTGCCCAAATATTGAAGAAACACTTTCTCCTAAAAATGGAGAACATAAAATCCTATCCATAGGTTCACCTTTAGCAAAAGCTTCCATTCTTTCCTTTGGTGTCATTTGATCTTTATTTATTTTGTATTCCATAAACCCACCTCTTTACTTATTGAATATTACATAATTATCTTACAATATATAACTTTTTTCTACAAATTGATATTATCAATATACCTAATGAGAACTATTGATTTCATCAATACTAACTAAATACATATATATTTTCTACTTTAAAATACTTTAGTTTATATAATAAAAAAAAGTTATCTCCTTTTAGAAATAACTTCTTTTTATTATATATTTTTTTAATTTCTAATATTTAATATACACCTTTTACCAGGTGTATTGTAGCATTTATTACAAGATACACACTTAGGCTTTTTATTTTCTCCATCAATCCACTTATTTATTAAATTAGGCTCTGCTGTTAATGGTCTAGCTATTGAGAAGTATGATATATTATTATTATTTAATAAGTTACCCATAACCTCTAAACTCCTATTTCCACCTATAAGTATTACAGGTATATCTACCATATCTGCTAATTTTATAGCATATTCTTTAAAATAAGATTCTCTATTTTTAGATCCAGCAATCTTAGTTCTCGCAGGACCCAAATTATTTTCCATAACTTCTTTTATAGATTCATTCCCGCCAGTGACTTCTATTGCATCTATACCTAGGTCTGCTAATTTTTTAGCAATATACAAACTTTCATCATTTGTCAGTCCACCTTCATTTATATAATCTGATGAATTTAGTTTTATAAGTATTTGGAAATCCTGTCCAACTTCATCTCTCATAGCTTTGTACACTTCAAATAATATTTTGCCTCTATTTTCTATACTTCCACCATATTCATCTTTTCTTTTATTATAATATGGAGATAAGAATTGACTTAGTAAATATCCATGCCCACAGTGAATTTCAACACCATCAAATCCAGATTTTTTAACTCTTCTCGCTGCATCTTTATAGGCATTAACCAAATATTTTATGTCATCTTTGCTCATTTCTTTTGCCCAAGTTCCTGTATTTTCATTTTTCATAGTTGATGGCCCCCATATAACTCTCTCCCCTACATTAAAGTTAGTCATAAATCCACCATAAACTACTTGCATGATTATATTTGACCCAAGATTATGAATATTATTTGTAAACGCTTTGTATTCATCTATAAATGAGTCATTATATATACCTAACATTCCTGGATTTGGTTGCTCATCTTCTGTTACAAAAGCATATCCAGTTATTATAGTTCCAACTCCACCTTTTGCCAATTCTCTATATACATTTGCTAGTTCATATGTCATATGTCCTTTCTCATCTGCTAAATTTTCCCACAATGCACCTCTTATAAATCTATTTTTCATATTCATATTTAGTAATTTAGTTTTATCGAATAAAGTTTTCATTTTATTTAGTCTCCATTTTTCATCAAATAATTTTGCTATGAACTTAGTATACTTTCTCATTTAAAACTAATCAATTACGCACTTTTTCGTAAGTAATAAAATAAAGACCTTGAAAAATTTCAAGGTCTTTATTTTATATTATAAATAGTTTCCATGTAATGAATCATCTCATCTGCTACTGTTATATAGTAGTATATACTAACTAAATACTCTGAAAAAAATAAATCTATAGAATCTGAATCTCCTGCTGTAACTGTTTTAAGAAAAAGTAATTGTTGTTGTAGTGAAGCATCTAATACAAATGCTATCATTTCTAATTGATTTGCTATAAATATATCTGCAATTGAGTCTTTATACACAATTTTATGCTTTGATATAGAATTTAAAATTGATTTTAATTCTGCTGAGTATCCATTTATTTGTTTTTCTATAGATGGATACTTATCTTTAGCAGTTTGTGCATTTATACTTATAGTATTTATATTATTTCTTATTCTTTTGATATCATCAAAATATTTAATAAGGTCTTCTTTTCCCTTTAAATCGTTACTAATCTGACTTGGATTTGGAGCATATATACAATTACTATTTAATGAATATATAGTCTTAGGTGTAATTGCTAAAAATAATGACATGCACATTGTAATTGCAATAAACCTTAATGTTAATTTATTCATTACATTCCTCCTGTATTTTTTATATATTTAAATTAATAATATCTTTTGCATTAAAGTATTATTTATACTTTAATTAAAAACATAAATAATGCCATAAAAAATAATTTTTATTATTTTTTATGGCATTTAAAATTAATCAGTTATAAAATATTTTAAATCGATTATCATATTTATTTTTAAATCATGTCCCTCTAGAGTTATTCCTTTCAAATCTACTCCTTCAAAATTTGATTTTGCTATTATTACATTTCCATCATTAAATTTTACGTCTACATTACTATCTTTAGAGAACCAATCTTTTATAAAGCTATTTACAGACATATTAACTACCCAATCATATAACTTCATATCTAAAAGTTTTACTTTTTCAATATTTAAAACTAAATCCTTTTCTTTGTTTAATGAAGGTAAAATTTCAACTTCTACAGGAACTTTTATACTATTAGTCACTTTATAGTCTACTTTAGCATTTAATTTTCCTTTATCTATATTTATATGTACATTTTCAATTTTATCATTTTTAGTTTTTTCTAAAAAATAGTTTACTCCATCTAAAATTGATTTTTCCGGTATCAAAAATTCTCCTTTTACACCTACTGGATTATCTATTAGTTCCATATTTTCAGCTTTTATTCCTGCTACAGATTTTAAAAAACTTAAAGTCTTAGAATCATTATTTGTTATTTGCTCCGTCTTAATATTATTATCTATTTGTTTTTCTTCTTTGGGTACTGCAAATATTATTCCTATAAATATGATAGCTATTATAGCCACTGATATTATTAATATTTTATTTTTATTCATATAAAACACTCCCTATAAACTTCTTTTTGTTTGATGAATTTAATTATATCATATATCATAAAAATCATATCTAATCTTTAATATAGTATTATAAAAAAATAAACTGCTTAAAAATTATAATTTCTTATAAATTTAAAAACAGTTTATTTTTTATAATATTAATGCTTATTTGAAGGTAATATCTCTATCCAATAGTTATCTGGATCTGCTATAAAGTAAATTCCCATTTCCTTATTTTCATAGCATATACATCCCATTTCCTTATGTAGTTCATATGCTGCATCAAAATCATCCACTCTTAATGCCAGATGGAACTCATTATCTCCTAAATTATATGGCTTATCCCAATCTCTAATCCAAGTTAACTCTAATGTATGATTAGTTTGTCCATCTCCTAAATATGATAATATAAAACTTCCATCTTGTGATTTGTATCTTCTTACTTCTTTAAGTCCTAATGCTTTTTCATAAAACTCTAAACTTTTTTCTAAATTTAATACATTAAAATTATTATGACAAAATGTAAATTTCACTTTTATTCACTCCTACTAGTATAATTTTATTTTTATTAATAATATTAATATTAATTTATATCCATACTATAATCAAGTACTTACTAAAAAGTTAGTATTATATTAAATAATTATATAAGTTAAAATAAAATAAAATAAAGTTTTTATAAAGGTTGTGATGTCTTTGATTATTAAAAATGGTAAAAAATATGTATGCAAGCTTGATTTAGCTTTTGAGGTAATACGAGGTAAATGGAAAGCAGTTATATTATGTCATTTACTAGAAGGCCCTAAAAGGTTTCTAGAACTTCAAAGAATAACTTGTGGTGTAAGTCATAAGGTATTAAACGAAAAATTAAAAGAAATGGAAAATGATGAACTTATATATAAAGTTGTTTATGATAAACTTCCTCCTAAAGTTGAATATTACTTAACTGATAAAGGTATTGATTATGCTTTTGTTCTCAAAAGTATAGAAAATTTTGGAGATAAATATTTTAATTTATAAATCAAAACAAAATAGACTTAATAATAAAAATTATCAAGTCTATTTTGTTTTTTATTTAATATTTATTATTATAAAATGGTTCTATATGAATTATAACTTGTGTATTTTCATTTATATGACATTTAATTAAACTTTCAATTTCATGTTCTAATTTATGAGATTTATCTACTGTAGTGCTTGGGTCTACCATAATATGCATATCTAGATATATATTATTTTCACAACCTCTGCTTCTGACATTGTGAACATCTTTTACTCCATCTATGTTTTTTAATATATCTACAATAACTTCTTCTTCTATAACAGCACTATCAACTAAAATATCAATTGCTGATTTAAAAATTTCATACGCTGAGTGGAATATACATACAGATACGCCCATTGAAACTATAGGATCTATAACCGTCGGTATCCCTAACTTAATACATATTAAAGCAATTATAACACCTATAGAAACAAATATATCACTTCTTGTATGAAGAGAATCTGAAATCAATATATAACTATTCAATTTTTTACCTTTTTTAAATTCATACTTAGATACAAATATATTTATAATTAATGTAGTAAATATTAATAATAGACTCTCATTTGTTATTATTAAATCAACTGGATTTATAAATCTATTCATAGCTTCTATAACAATTTTACACCCCATAAATAAAAGCATTGACCCTATGAACATACCTGTTATAATTTCAAACTTATGATGTCCATACGGATGTTGCTTATCTACAGGTTTAGATGCGAGATTTATCCCAACTAATCCAACAACATTAGAAGATGCATCTGATATAGAATGGAATCCATCTGCCATAATACTAGTACTATTTATAAAAAATCCAACAGCAACTTTTAAAAATGCAACTATTAAATTAGCTACTAAAATAATCCACAAAACTATCTTTACACTTTTGTAACTATCACTTTTCATAATTTACCTCCTAATTCTTTATACAAAAAAATCCATGGGAAAGTATTAAACTATCCCATGGATTATCCACTGCTTATTAAAGCCCAGCACATATAGTACCTGATAAATTGAATATATATTAAGCTTATATTAATTTATATTCAAATTTTTCTTAAAAGTTACTATATGTTATATTAAACCATCCTCTTTTAGCAGCTTAAGTAAGGTTGGATTTAAATTGAACTCATTTATAATATTATTAACTTCTTGAAGTGATTTTTCTCTTTTTTCTTTAACTATATTACCCTTAGATGCTCTTATTAATATATTTTTAGGAGAATGTGCAATATCTATAAATTCAAGTAATTGAGTCTTATATCCAATAGCTTCTAATAAATTCCCTCTAACTGCATCTGTCATAAGAGCTGCAACTCTTTCTTTTATTATTCCATATTTAGTAAGTAGTGAAAGCTCTTCACTATTCATTTGAGAGTTAAACTCATGTTGGCAACAAGGCACAGAGAAAATCATTTTAGCATTCCACTTTATAGCATTGTAAAGTGCATAGTCAGTAGCTGTATCACATGCATGTAAAGTTATAACCATATCTACATTATCTGTGTATTTATATCCATTTATATCTCCAAGCTCAAATTTCAAGTTCTCATAATTATATTTTTTAGCTATCTCATTACAATTTTTAATAACATCAGCTTTTAAGTCAAGCCCTATCATTTTTACATCTATTTTTTTTATTTCAACAAAATAATAGTACAATACAAATGTTAAATAAGACTTTCCGCATCCAAAATCTAATATTGTAAGTTCTTTATAATTATTTTTCTTTATTTCGTCATCTATAATTTCTATAAATCTATTAATTTGCTTATATTTATCATATTTAGAGTTAACAACCTTACCTTCTTTTGTAAATACACCTAAATCTATCAATGGTTGTATTAACATACCTTCTTTTAAAATGTAATTTTTTTCTCTATTATGACTTTTATTAGATACTTTAACATTATTGCTGTTTTTCTTTCCTAAAAATATTTTCCCTTTTTTAGATATTTTTAAGTCATACGTAACAGATTCAGACCAAGCTCCTACTTGTTTGTAGTTTTCGTTTACAAATTCTATCATTTTTTCATTTAACATACTTTTTTCTATATTTTCATGAAAAACTTGTTTATCTGTATATTTTTCTATTTGATAATATTCTTTATTATTTTTTTCCTTTAATTCAATGTTTATTTTATTATATTCAACATCTTTATTTAGTTTATTGCTAATAACAACTTTAATAATGTTGTCATTAGTTATTTCATCAATACTTTTCTTTAGTTCTTCCATAATGTCACACCTTATCATTTCTTATTTAAGTTTCGTATACAACAACTACTATTATATATTACAATCTTATTAAGTTAAACTATTTTATATTTGCCAAATCAAATTTTTTTATTTATGAAAATAAAGAGTATATCTCAAGGTTCCCCTATGTTTAAGTCAAATATAAGTTTTGCCTTAACTAAGCCCTTTGAAATATACCCTTTTTATATTAGTATTACTTTATTATCTTTTATTTTCTCTTTTTATTATTTAAACTTACTACTAACCCTATAGTTGAAGCTGTAAATAATCCAATATACGGTAACATACTGCTATCTGATGTTATCGGATTTCCATTTTGATATTTATTTACACTTTCATTTTCTTTATTATTAACAGTTTTTTCTGATTTACCTATGTCTCCAGAAGTTTTAGATTTTTGTGGCTGATCAACTTTACCTATATCTCGTGGATCTTCTGATTTTGACTTGTATTTTTCTTCACTAGTTGGATCATTTACAATTTTACCTTCAAAGTTAACCTTCTCGTTAGTAATAACCAAGCTTATTACTTGATTATTTGTTTTTACTTCGAATGGATACATTTTGTTATCTATTGTATATCCTTCTGGTGCTTTTGTTTCTTGATAATAATAGTTTCCATATGCTAAGTTTCCAAATTCTACTTTACCATTCTTATCT
>NZ_JBOFKN010000083.1:0-2624 GCF_051657365.1 Paraclostridium sp. | reverse complement strand
CTTTTTTTAGCACTAAATTATATGCTGCCATAGCAACAGCTACTATATGTTTACAAGGTTTTGCATTCTCTCTAAAATACATACAACTACAATTAAAATCTAAAACTTCATCACTGCTAAAAATAACTTCAGTTTTATAACTTAGGTAGTTACTTCCCTTAACCGTTCCTTCAAGATTACGAATACCCTCTCCGTAATACTCCTCTTCTACACCATAAAGTTTGAAGTTCCCAGCTTTGCCTCTATTGTAATAGTCTTTCCCACGACTATAAATTGTATATCCAACTTCATTTTCTAGTCTTTTCAAAAAATCCAATTGTACCCTCCAATTTTTTTCTTTTATTTCACATTATATCATAAAATCTTTCTTTCAAAAATTTATAAAAATTTAAATAATATCTGGAAAGAAGTTTTCATATTCAACACCCGCTTCAAAAGAATCAGTTACATCTTTAGTCATTTCAACTGCAAAAAGATAACCTAAATCTTTAGTAACCTTCTAAATCCTAGTGTGGACATCATAACCTTTTTTTTTCGTATTTATATCCTATTTTGTAATTTTTTTAATGAAAAAGTCAAAAAGGAATAATAAGTTAAAAAAGTAAATAGACTTATAATAAATTTATTATAAATTCATTTTTTATGAAGGAGGTTTTCATGAACAAATTTATTTTATCTTTACTATTTTTTAGTGCTGTTAATTCATTTGCAAGCTCAGATATACCTGGAAAATTATATTATAATGGGACCATTTTAACTCTAGATAGCAATGGAACTATTGGAGAATCTATCTATATTGAGAATGGAAAAGTTGTAGAAGTAGGAAAAACAAGTGAACTTTTAAAAAAGTTCGATGGTAATTCAGTTGAAAAAATCGATTTAAATGGAAAAACTATCTCTCCCGGTTTTATCGATATCCATAGTCATTTTATGAATGCTCTCAGAATATCCGATTGGGCAAACGTTTCAGCTCCCCCAGTAGGTAAAGCAGAAACAATAACTGAAGTTTTAGAAATTCTAAAAGAACATAAATCAAAACAAAATCTAAAAAATGGAGAATGGATTATTGGATATGGTTACGATGACAACTACTTGGACAGATCTTTAACTAAGTTTGATTTAGATAAAGAGTTTCCTAATAATCCAATTTTAATTCTTCATGTTTCCAATCATGGTGGTGTTTTAAATAGCTCAGCATTAAATCATTTTAATATAACCAAAGACACTGCTACTCCTAAAGGTGGAGTTATCTCTCGAGTTCCTGGAAGTACTGAACCTGAAGGTCTTTTAATGGAAACAGCTTTTCTTGAAGTTTTTGCTAAATTACCTCAACCATCAGAAAAAGAACTTTTAGAAAAATTAGATTCTGCTCAACAAATCTATGCAAAAGAGGGGTATACAACAATTCAAGAAGGAGCCACTCATGTTCATGAATTAAAACTTTTAAAAGAGGGTGCTTCTAATAATAAGCTTTATCTTGATGTTGTTTCTCTACCTATGATAACAGAGGTCCCTCTCTTAGTAAGCGAGTATTTAAGAAATCCAGATGACCAAAAGGTAAATATAGAAGAGATAACTGAAAAATTTGGTAATTACAATAATAATTTAAAAATTGGTGGTATAAAACTTGCAGTTGATGGTTCTCCGCAAGGAAAAACAGCTTCTTTTAAAGAGGAAATAAAAACTTCTGGACCAAATGGTGAAAAACACTGGAAAGGTGAATCACTTTTAGGGCAAGAATCTCTAAATAAAGTTTATAAAAAATTAGTCGACAATAATATTAAAGTTTGGACTCATGCAAATGGTGATAATGCTATTGATATGATTATTGAAGCTGTTAAATTCGCTGGCGGTAAAAAAGGAGATAATAGAAGAGATATTGTTATACATTCACAAATTATGAGACCTTATCAATTAGATGAATATGTAGCTCTTGGTCTTTCTCCGTCATTTTTTACAAATCATGTTTATTTCTGGGGAGATGTTCATACTGAAAATCTAGGAGAAGAGCTAGCATCAGGTATAAGTCCTATGAATTCAGCTAATAAAAAGGGACTTACAACTACAAATCATACTGATTTTTCAATAACACCTTTAAATCCATTTATGACTATGTGGACTGCAACAAATAGAATCACTAAAAATGGAAAAATCTTAGGAGAGCATGAACAAGTATCAAATTTAGAAGCTTTAAAAGCTATTACAGCAAATGCAGCTTGGCAGCTTGGAGAAGAAAACTTAAAAGGAACTTTAGAGCCTGGTAAAAATGCAGACTTAGTCATTCTTAATAACAATCCATTGGCTACTCCTAAAGAGAATATACTCAATTTGAAAGTTTTAGAAACTATAAAAAATGGAAAAACAGTTTTTAAAAGTAAATAAGGTTTATGATTTACTAGATATATTAAGATAATGTTGAATTAATTATATGTTATTGATTTAAAGTCAAGTTTTTAACGTTAAAAACTTGACTTTTTCTTTTTACTTTACAATTAAGTCCATTTCTAACTCTTTTAATTTACATTCTATAAATACCTTTTCATAATCTTTATGCAGATAACTATATTCATACTCTTTAGAGTCAAAAGTTTTTTTTAATATACATATTACAGGATATACTTTAT
>NZ_JBOFKN010000082.1:0-2565 GCF_051657365.1 Paraclostridium sp. | reverse complement strand
CTATATTTAGTCTATATTTCCTCGTATATTTTATATTATAACTTATTTTAATGTCATTTTTAATACATATATTAAATTTTTATAAAAAAAATAAACAAAATTAGATAAATACATCTAATCTTGTTTATTTTTTAAGCTTTAATTGTATTTTTAAGAGTACTTACACTTCTAAATTCCTTTGGTAGTACATTCCAAATATACACTGATAATCCAAAGTCTAACATACTATGTATTATAGTCCCAATCCCTACTAAACATAATACAGATGTTACAAATCCTTGTTCGTAATACCCATTAGATAATCCATTTCCAAAGTAAAAAGGTAAAACTACTAAAACTTCACATATAGCATGTATTAATCCTATTATAAAAGAGTATCCTAATGATGATTTTATGCTTTTTATTGTATTGCTGTGTTTTTGTAAATATATAGATCCAATACTTACAAATATTAAATGACTTAGTGCTCTAAATACAACAACAATAGGAAATCCACCTAATAAAAATCCAACTGTTGATCCTAATGTAACAAATATAGCTGTTGATGGCGATATAAACATCGCTATAAAAATTGAAACATGACTTGCTAATGTAAATGATGCCGGTTCTAATATTAACTTAATCGGCGAAAACATAGGTATTATAATTCCTAATGCACATAATAACGCTGATATTACAATAGATTTAGTATTTGATTTACGCTTCATAGTATATCCCCCTATACATATGTAATTATAGATGTCTTTACACCTGTAATTATAAGTGTATAGTTACCAAGTCCTTTTGTCAACTCTATAAAATATATCCTTTTTGCTTTAAAGTCTCTAATACGTTATTTAATATATTTTCATCGTCACATTTTATTGTATGTAAATGAATTCCATCTGTTAACTGTGATAATGGATTTACTGTATCATTTTGAAGTTTTTTTATAAATTCCTTAACATCTCTTCTAGACGATACATGTAAATCTCCCGTTAATTGCCCATACACACTATGTTCAACTATAACATTTAAAATTGTTGCTCCCTCATCAACTATTAAGTTTAGTTCATCTTCTATACAATGCTTTGAATGTTTACATGCTATAGTTTTAATTATACTGTTATTTAATACTTCATTAATCAGATATCCTTTTGGAGTAGATATTATATCTATTCCCGATGCTCTAAGAAGTGCTATATCTCCAACAATAACTTGTCTACTTACTTCTAATGTTTTTGATAGATGCGATCCACTTATAGGATTTGTTGTTTTTGTCAAAATATCTAAGATTGTTTCTCTTCTTTCCTTTGCATTCATAATATAAATCTCCTTTTCAAGTAGTTATACTTTTTATTATATATCAATTTATATCCAACTAACTCATTAAATATAAAAAGTCCCAAGTTTAAAACTATTAACTAAGGACTTTTTAATCATTTATTAAATTTTCAATTATATTCTTTATGTATTCTTCATCTTTATTTATCATATATTCTCTTATTAATGGCTCTATATCTCTTTTTATTACTTGCCTATACCAACTATGTACTTGGTACTCATCAACCTTTTCACTTATCATAAAATAACTTTGACCTATCTTATATTTTTTACCCAGATAAGAATCTTCCTCAATGATTTTATTTAATTGACTCATTTTACAAACTACTTTATCTGCCATTTCAACACCTATATAATTGCCCATATAGTTTCTTAAGTCTATATTTTCAAATACTGGTTCTATATCTATAAACCCAAACCTTCTTCTTAGTGGGTATCCTATACTATTTAATGTGTTATCAGATATATTTAAAGTTCCTATTATATACACGTTTTCTGGTATATAAAAATATTCATCAAGATCGCTATATAAAAGCTTTATCGAATTTTCTTTTCCTCTTTTATTATTCTCTATTAGCATAGTTAGTTCCCCAAAAATTTTATTTAAGTCCCCTCTATTTATTTCATCTATTATAAAATAATATTTGTGTTCTGGATATTCCTGAGCTCTTTTTACAAACTCATAAAAAATTCCATTTTTTATATAATCTTCTCCACTTTTTCCTCTTCTATAACCTCTTATAAATTCTTCATAAGTGTAATATTCATGAAATTGTACTACCTCTATATTTGAATTATCTCTATTTCCTTGGTGAAAATAACAAATTCGTTTAGCTATAAGTGTTTTTCCAACACCCGATGGCCCTTGAAGTATTATATTTTTCTTTTGCTCTAAATTAAAAATAATATCATCTAAAACTTCTTCATCCATAAATACTTCTCTTAAAAGTTCTGTTTTTGTATATCCAAAGTTTCCTGTAAAGTTAAATATTGCATCTACATATTTTTCAACTATTTTTTCTATAGATGCTTTAAATTTTAAAAATGCATGAAAGTATAGCTTTCTATATTCCATAAGTTCATTAAAATTATCTACATCTATCTCAAATCCCATTCTAACCCAATCTTTATTTTGTTTTCTTTCACTTATACCTATTTCATATCCTACTTTTCTTGATATTAATTCATTTTTCTCATAATATATATCTTTTAAAAACTGAGCTCCTTCTGAGTCTCTAGACT
>NZ_JBOFKN010000081.1:0-52501 GCF_051657365.1 Paraclostridium sp. | reverse complement strand
TATATTCAAATGAATTATCTCTTTGTTACTTAAAGCAGTTAATTATAAATACTTTAAGACTTGAAAATTCATTTAATCAAAATACACCCACTACTCATATGCAGCAAACTTATGAAAATAATTTATTAAATAACATTTTGAAATTTATAAATGAACATATTAATAATAAAATATATGTAGAAACAATTTGTTCTAAATTTAACATAAGTAGTACTATGCTTCATTCCTTATTTAAAAAAAATATGAATGTAACTTTCAAAAACTATATTAATAATATTAAGTTAAATAAAAGTAAAGAGTTAATTTCTAGTTCATCATACACACTTAGTGAAATTTCAGAAATATTAGGCTTTTCTTCCATACATTATTTTTCTAAAAAATTCAAATCTCAATTTGGTATCTCTCCTTCTGAATACTCTAAATCTATATATAAATAAGGTGGATAAGTTTATACTTACCCACCTTATTTATGCAAAGTTATAGTCTAAATTGTTAATCATATTATTTATAATTTCTTCATCTGAATTTTTATTAATCATTTTATAGGCTGCTAAACAAGCTCCCATATCTGGTTCTAAAATAGGTTTTGTAAACTTTATGTTATAATCTTCTAAGTATTTTTTAAGTGGATCAAGTATTAATTTTTCACTTTTAAATACTCCTCCTGAATAAGATATAAGTATTTCTTTTTTAAAGTCTAATTCAGTTATTATCATTTTTACTAATAAACTAAGTTCATATCCTGCTTCATTAAATATTTCTAAAGCATTTTTATCATTTAGCATCGCACTCTCAAAACAAATTTTGGAAAACTGTGCAACTTTTGTCCTATCTTTTTTTATATTGTTCAAAACGTAATCAATTATATCAAAATCATCACTTATATTTAATTTTTCCTTTATACCTTTATAAATTAATCCTCTTTTTAATCTTTTATCAGCTTCTTTTGAAAATACCTCAATGGTTTTTTTACCTATCCAATGAGCAGATCCTTCATCTCCTATGTAATCTCCCCATCCACCACATCTTATAGTATTACCTTTTTCATTTTTTCCAAGAGCAATAGATCCAGTTCCACTTACTATATTTATGCCTTCTTTACCTGCTAAAGATCCTTCCAATCCAACTTCTACATCATTAACCACTTTAAAATATATACCCTCAAATACTTTACTGACTATACTATCTATTTTGATTGCTACATTTTTCACTTCCCCATATCCTGGTAAACCTAAAACAGCACTTCTTATATCACATTTTTCTATATTAGCAATTTTTATAACTTCACATAAACCTTCATTTAAAATATTTTCAACACCATCAAATCCTATTTGTTCGTAATGAGTTGTTTGTGTTATATACTGAGCTACCTTATATCCATTCTTATCAATCATAGTAAAAGTAGTTTTGGTTCCACCTCCATCTACTCCTATATAGTACATAGAATCCCCCCCTATACACATATATTAACTTTTACAAATATACTTATATACTTTTATTTCATCTATAAATTTTTTAATATCTTCTAATTCAATATCACCCGTTGACATATGCATTGCATTTGACATTCCACATGCATTAGCTAACTTTAAAGTATCGATTAAATCATATTCATTAAAAATACCTAGTGCTATCCCAGCAATGCTAGAATCTCCACTTCCAACTGTATTTATAATATTTATATTAGGTATTTCTACTTTATAAATAAATTCTTTATTAACTAAAACCATTCCATACTTACCCATAGATACGCATATATTCTCGGTTCCCGTAAGTAATATACTCTTAGCTATATTTATTATATCATCTATATTTTTTATCTTTACTCCACTCAAAGCTTCAAGTTCGTCAGTATTTGGTTTTATAAAAAATGGTTTTGAGTTAAGTCCTAACTTTAAACTTTCCCCACTGCTATCTAATATAAATTTTATATTTTTTTCCTTACATAAATTTCCAATTCTAAAATAGTAGTCCTTAGGTAATCCGTTAGGTAAACTTCCTGATGCAACTAATACCTTAGTTGTGCATAAAACCTTATCTAAATTTTTCTCAAACTCTTCTAATTCTTGTTTACTTATATTTGGTCCACTTTCTAAAATTTCAGTACTTTTATTTTCTGAGTCTATTATGTTTAAACATATTCTAGTTTCTTCTTCTATTTGAGTAAATTTATTTTTAATACCTATTTTAGTTAGCTCTGACTTTATATACTCACCATTAAATCCACCTAAAAATCCTATACAGTTTATATCTTCTCCAAGCTTATTTAGTACTTTAGCAACATTTAACCCTTTACCACCTGCCGTTGGATTAACAAAATTGGCTCTTTGAACAGAGCCAATTTCAAATGTATCAACATTATATAATCTGTCTATAGATGGATTAAATGTTATAACTGTTATCATATGCTTTATTTTCACTTTTACACATCTTTATTTTTTCAACTACTACATTATACATTGCAGATTTTGCAGGTACTAAATATTGTCTAGGATCCGATGCTTTAGGATTTTCATTAAAATACTCTTTTATTGCATTAGAAAAAGGAATCTTTAATTCTGTAGCTATATTAACTTTACATATTCCTTTTTCTATAGATTTTTGAACAGATTCATATGCTACCCCTGATGCTCCATGAAGTACTAAAGGTACATCAACAATATTTTTTATTTTTTCTAACCTTTCAAAATCTAACTTAGGTTCACTTTTATAAAGTCCATGAGCGGTTCCAATTGCCACAGCTAATGAATCTACACCTGTTAATTTAACAAATTCATAAGCTTCATTTGGATTCGTTAAAAAAGCATCTTTTTCATCCACTTCTAAATCATCTTCTACTCCACCTAGTTTTCCAAGTTCCGCTTCTACAGTAGCTCCATATTTATGTGCAAAATCAACTATATCTTTAACTATCTCAACATTTTTACTAAATTCATACTTAGATGCATCTATCATTACAGATTTACATCCAAGTTTTATTATTTTTTTTATATCATCTATGTTTTCATGGTGATCTAAATGAAATGTTAAAGGTATATCATTTAGTTCATTAGCTTTATCTATTATTGCTATTAAATAATTTTCATCTGCATACTTTACTGTTGATGGTGTTGCGGCTAATATTACTGGTGATTTTAAATCACTCGCTGCTTGAAGTACAACTTGTATAGTTTCTAAATTGTGAATATTAAATGCTGGAACTGCATATCCTTCTCTTTGAGCTTTTAATAAAATTTCCTTAGTTGATTCTAAACTCATATTATATACCCCCTGTTAAATTTATATTATTTAATTAAATCGTGAAGTATTACCCCTTGAACTACTCTATTAACTTCACCTGTTGGGCATGGATTATCTGGTGTTATTCCTAATATATCTGATTTTAAAAATGATAATATTTGACCAAATATTATTTGTTGCAGTGGTAGTAATGCCTCATTGTCTAAACTATATTCAATATTTTCTAAATCAAAAGTATAATCTGCACACTCTTTTAATTCATGTTCTATATTACATCCTACTAATATAACTTTATCTTTCTTCCTATGAGACAACATTTCTTTAGCTAAATCTATATCATACAATCTAGTGTACTTATTATTTGATATATAAATTATAGTAATACTCTCATCATCTATAACTGATTTAGGTCCATGTCTAAAGCCTAAAGGAGTATCATAACTTGCATTAACAATTCCTGCAGTTAATTCTAATACCTTTAATGCACTTTCTCTAGCTATTCCTTTTGATGTTGATGAGCCTAAATAAATTATTCTTTTAAAATCTTCATTTGCTAGTTCCGTTATCTTTTTTATATTAGATTGTATAAATAATTCAACTGAATTGGCTAACTTATCTGTATCTTCAATAAAACTATCTATATTGTTTATATTAAAGCTACCTATACAGCTTAATACCATAGTAGTAAAACTACTTGTCATTGCAAATCCTAAATCATTAGTTTGTGATGGCATAAGTAGTAATAAACTTTTTTTATCTTCCTTAGTATTTAGTGCTAACTTTCCATTTTCATTACAAGTTATTACAAGTTGGTAAAGATCATCTACAAGTTCATTTGCTAGTTTTACTGCATGAACGCTCTCTGGAGAGTTTCCTGATCTTGCAAAAGATACTAAAAGTGTTGGTATTCCTTTTATGAAATGATTTTCAGGACATGCTACTAAATCAGTTGTAGCTATAGCCTCTACTTTTTCACCTAATACTTTAGTTAAATATGGTTCACATGTTTCTCCTGCAAATGCCGAAGTCCCTGCTCCTGTTAATATAATTCTATACTTTTCTTTTTGTAAAAATTTTTGTAAAAATATATTTATATCTTCTTTATTTTGATATAAATTACTCACAGCTTCTTTCCATGCATCAGGCTGATTAATTATTTCCTTTGCTGTATTTATGCCATTGCATGCTTCTAAATCTTTTACTTCTATTCCCAATATTTTATTTGATATAGCTTCCACTCATACCCCTCCTTATTAATCTTTATACTACTATTGTATGGATTTATGACTTCCTTGTATTTGCAATTTCATACTCACGTTTTGTATTTTTATACGTTTATAGGTTTTATACTACTGATTTATATAAATATATTTAATTAAACCATTTCAAATATCTTAAAACTTATTGAATAATAAACAATATACTAGGCAATCCTCCTATTAAATACTATTTTAGGAGGATTTTTATGTTTTATCTTTTAACTTCAAATAAATCAATTAGACCTACTAATAATTATGCTATTGGATATGAATTGCTAGAAAAAATTGAATACATACTAGCTACTTCATTAAATACTAACTGTATAAATGATGATTCTGATTTTTCAAGTAATTCTAGCAAACTTAATTTTGTAAATAAAAATAAGAACTAAATTATAAAAATAAATCTAGTTCTTATTTTAAAATTTTCATAAATATCTTTAATTTTTATATTATAATAAAAGTTAATACATACAGGAGGTTTTTATGAAAATTTTATCAATTTACTTTTTAATTATATCAATATTAACATTTTCACTTATGTACATAGATAAACATAGAGCAATCAAAGGTGAATGGCGAATATCTGAATCTACACTTATAAATTTATCTATAATAGGTGGTGGACTTGGATCATATATAGGAATGTATATGTTTAAACATAAAACTAAACATCCTAAGTTTACTATTGGAATTCCATTAACTATACTATTTAACGTAATAACATATTTTTTTATATTAAATTTCATGTAAAAATACCCCAATTGTTAGATTTTGATCCAACAATTGGGGTACAGTACAAAAATCATATCCTTTTTATTTTCTACCCAAATAAACTTAAAAGTATTCCAGCTGCTACAGCTGATCCTATAACCCCTGCAACATTTGGTCCCATGGCATACATAAGCAAGAAGTTTGATGGATTTTCCTCTTGTGCAACCTTATGTGCAACTCTAGCTGCCATAGGTACTGCTGAAACTCCTGCCGCTCCTATAAGAGGATTTACTTTGTCCTTTGTAAATTTATTCATTAATTTAGCACAAATTACTCCCGTTCCTGTTCCTATACTAAATGCTACTATTCCAAGTGCAAATATCTTTATAGTTTGAGCACTTAAAAAAATCTCAGCTTGTGCCGATGCTCCTACAGATAATCCTAAAAATATAGTTACTATATTCATTAAAGCATTAGTAGCTGTATCTGATAATCTATCTGTAACCGTACATTCTTTAAGTAAATTTCCAAACATTAATAATCCAATTAATGTAGCTGCTGATGGTAATAACAATGATACAACTATTGTAACTACTATTGGAAATATTATTTTTACTTTTTTAGATACAGGCTTTGACTGTGTCATTACCATACATCGTTCTTCTTTAGTAGTTAAAGCTCTCATTATTGGTGGTTGTATTATTGGAACTAACGCCATATATGAATACGCTGCAACTGCTATAGGTGCTAGTAAATGTGGTGCTAACTTAGTTGTTAAGAAAATTGCAGTTGGTCCATCTGCTCCACCTATTATACCTGTAGATGCAGCTTCTGGTCCTGTAAACCCTAAAAGTAATGCCCCTATAAATGTAAAGAATATACCAAATTGAGCTGCTGCTCCTAACAATATACTCTTTGGATTTGCTATCATAGGTCCAAAATCAGTCATAGCTCCAACCCCTAAGAATATTAGTGGAGGGAATATTCCAAGTTTACATCCTTGGTAAAGGTAGTACAAAAGCCCCCCCGGTGTTTTTGTAGCAATTTCACCACTTATAGACTCTGGATTTAATGCAAGATTACTTATCGATGATATTGGTGTATTCATAGCACCTGCTAATGGAAGATTTGTAAGTAACATACCAAAAGCTATAGGCACTAATAGTAAAGGTTCAAATCCTTTTGCTATTGCTAAATATAATAATACACAAGCGATTAAAATCATTACAATTTGTCGCCAATCTATATTAACAATACCCATTGATTGAATAAAATTATTAATAACTTCTCCCACGGGTAAGTCCCCCTTTTAAAATTTTGTAATTGATTAACCTATAGATACTAAAACATCACTTGCACTTACCGATGCACCTTTTGATACATTAACCGATTTAACTGTACCATCACAACTTGCCATTATTTCATTTTCCATCTTCATAGCTTCAAGTATAACTAATACTTGACCTTTTTTAACACTATCTCCAACTTTTACACGTACGTCATTTATAGTTCCTGGCATTGGAGATACTATACTCCCTCCACCTGCTGCTACTTGTGGCTTTTGTGTCTGAACTTTTGGTGCCGCTTGTGGTCTTTGTGTTTGATTTACTACTGGTTGTCTTGGAGTAGATGCTTCCATACCTAATTCCTCAACCTCAACTCCATATGTATTGCCATTAACAGTTATATTATATTTTTTTATCATAGTAAATTCCCCCCGTTTTACTTACTTTGTAGTATTTTTAGCCATTCTTTCCCAACTTGTTTTATTATTATTGCTTCTCTCTATCTTTCTAACTATTATATTGTTAATACTATTTCCAGTTGCAGCTGCAATTGCTGCTGTTATAACAGATACTAACTCTTCAGTATTATCATTACTACTTTCTTCAATAAGTTCATTGCTAAGTTCTTTTATGTTGGTAGTCGCGCTAACTTCTTTATTTTTATCGCTTCTATCTTTTTGTAATATAGCTATTATTAATGCTATTACAACTAAAACAATGAAAACTACTCCCATAGAAAGTATCGCTACGCTCACCCCAGCTAATAGCTTTTCTCCTAATGAAAGTACTGCCGATGGATCTTTTAACGCTTCTAGTAATTGGCTAATATTCATAATTTACCACCTTCCTATAAAGGTATATTTCCATGCTTTTTAGGCGGTCTATCTTCACGTTTAGAAGATAACGTATCTATTGCATCTGCGATTCTTATTCTAGATAATGAAGGTTCTATTACGTCATCGATATATCCTCTTTCAGCCGCTTTATATGGAGTTGCAAATTCATCTGTATATTCTTTTATTTTTAATTCTCTCATTTCTTTAGGATCTTGTGCATTTTTAATATCATTTTTAAATATTATATTTGCTGCTCCACTTGGACCCATAACTGCAACTTCTGCAGTTGGCCAAGCTAACACCATATCTGCTCCTAAATCTTTTGAACACATAGCAAGATATGATCCACCATATGCTTTTCTAGTTATTAGAGTAATCTTTGGAACAGTTGCTTCACTATATGCATATAACATTTTTGCTCCATGCCTAATTATTCCACCATATTCTTGTGATGTACCTGGCAAAAATCCTGGAACATCAACTAAGCTCAGTATAGGAATATTAAAAGCATCGCACGTTCTTATAAATCTTGATGATTTATCTGATGCATTTATATCAAGTGATCCTGCCATTATTTTTGGCTGATTAGCAATTATACCTATACTTTCACCATTTATTCTTGCAAATCCAGTTATTATATTTTGTGCAAAGAATGGTTGTACTTCATAAAAATCACTATCATCAATTATTTCATATATAATTTCTTTCATATCATATGGCTTATTAGATCCATCTGGTATTATATTATTTAAAACATCATTTTTTCTATTTGGATTATCTAAAGATTCAACTAAAGGTGCTTTTTCTGAATTGTTTGAAGGTAAAAATGATAATAATTTTCTAATTTGAGCTATACAATCTTCATCGCTAGATGCTATGAAATGAGCTACTCCTGAAGTAGTGTTATGAGTTGATGCTCCTCCCAATTCTTCAGCTGTTACTTCCTCCCCTGTTACAGTTTTTATAACCTGAGGTCCTGTTATAAACATTTGACTAGTTTGATCTACCATATATATAAAATCTGTTAGTGCTGGCGAATAAACAGCTCCACCTGCACAAGGTCCCATTATTGCAGATATTTGTGGTACTACTCCTGATGCTATTGTATTTTTATAAAATATTTCACCATATCCAGCAAGAGCATCTACAGCTTCTTGTATTCTAGCTCCACCAGAATCATTAAGTCCTACAACAGGAGCGCCTAATTTCAAAGCTGTATCCATTACTTTACCTATTTTTTTAGCATGCATTTCTCCCAATGATCCGCCTAACACAGTAAAGTCTTGAGCAAAAGCACAAACTAATCTTCCATCTACTTTCCCATATCCAGTCACTACACCCTCACCTGGTATTTCTTGTTTTTCCATACCAAAGTTTGTACATCTATGTTTAACAAATGCATCTAATTCAACAAAAGTATTTTCATCAAATAATTTACTAACTCTTTCTCTTGCTGTTAATTTACCCGATGCATGTTGCTTATCTATTCTCTTTTGCCCCCCACCTAACTCTATATTACGTCTTTTTTCATAAAGTAAATTTAATTTTTCTTGTGACATAAAATCACCCCCAAAGATTTTAATTTAGCTATTTTCTCTCACTTAATTCTAATAATACCCCATCAGTTCCTTTTGGATGACAAAATGCTATTTTAGCATTACCAGCTCCATATCTTGGTTTTTCATCTATCATTTTATAGCCTTTTTCTTTAACTTCTTCTATAGCTTTTTCTATATCATCAACTCTTACTGCTACGTGTTGTATTCCTCCTCGTCCACCATTTTTAGCTATAAACTTAGCTATTGGACCATCTTCACAAGTTGATTCTAATAGTTCTAATTCAGTATCTCCTACAGGTAAAAATGCTACTTTTACTTTTTGATCTTCAACAACTTCAGTTCCTTCACACTTAAGACCTAATACATCCTCATAAAACTTTAAAGTTTCTTCTAAATTATTTACAGCTATACCAACATGATCAACTCTTAATACATCCATAATTATCCCCCTAATAATTAATTATTTTGTAACCTTTTCAAATAACATATTGCTTATAGAATATGGGTCTATTTCCTTAGTTATAGTCTTAACTAAAAGCTCATCAACTTCTGGAGTATACTCTAAGTTTTTAACTAGCTTAGATACTTTTCTTTGAACTAATTCTTTAACCTCTATTCTATTTCTTTCTAATCTCTGTTCATTTAGCTTATTAGTTTCTTCTAAGAAAGCTCTATGTTTTAATATATTTTCATAAACCTTATCGATTCCATCTCCATTTTCAGCTGTAGCTAAACTTACAGGCGGTCTAAAATCCCAGTCTTTTTTAAAGTCTAACATCATTTCTATTTCCAAAGATGTTTTCTTAGCACCATCTTTATCTGCCTTATTTATAGCAAATACATCAGCAATTTCCATAACTCCAGCCTTTATAGCTTGTATATCGTCCCCTAATCCTGGAACCATTACTATAAGTGTTGTGTCCGCTGTTTTTACTATATCAATTTCTGACTGTCCTACTCCCACAGTTTCTATAAATATATAATCACAACCATAAGCATCTAAAACCTTTATTGCTGCTTGAGTTGCATTTGATAATCCCCCTAAGCTTCCTCTAGTTCCCATAGATCTTATAAATACGCCTTTATCAGTATTTAAATCATTCATTCTTATTCTATCTCCAAGGATTGCTCCTTTTGTAAATGGGCTGGTTGGGTCTATAGCTATAATTCCTACTTTTTTATTTTCTTTTCTTATTAATTTTACTAACTTATCAGTTAGAGTAGACTTACCAGCACCAGGAGGGCCAGTTATACCTACAACATAAGCCCTTCCAGTGTGTTTATATATGTCTATTAAAGCTTCTTCATATCCCGGTTGCTCATTTTCTACAATAGTGATAAGTCTAGCACAATCCCTTTTTTTACCTTCTACTACCCTATTCACTATACCTTTCATAATTATCTCCTTTTATGCTAATGCTTTTTTTAGATTTTCTCTTATAAAATCTATAGTAACTGATGTTGGTGTTCCTGGTGTAAATATTTCAGCTATACCTTTTTCTTTTAAATATGGAATATCATCTTCTGGTATTACCCCTCCACCTATTACTAATATATCATCAGCCTCTTCTATATTTAATAGTTCTACAACCTTTGGTAATAAGTGATTATGAGCTCCTGATAATATACTCATTGCTATAACATCAACATCTTCTTGTATCGCAGCTGCCACTATTTGTTCTGGTGTTTGACGAAGTCCTGTATATATAACTTCCATACCTGCATCCCTTAATGCTCTAGCAATTACTTTAGCACCTCTATCATGACCATCTAATCCTGGTTTTGCAACTAATACTCTTATTGGTCTCATATAACTTCCCCCCTATATCATAACCGTTTGTTTATATTCACCGAATTCTTCTCTCATAACTCCACATACTTCTCCTAATGTAGCATATTCTCTAACTGCGTCTAGTATATATGGCATTACATTTTCTGTAGAATTACAAGCTTTTCTTAAAGCAGCTAAACTTTCTTTAACTTTTTCATTATTTCTTATTTCTTTAAGTTTTTCTATCTTTTCTTTTTGTCTTTCCCCAACCATAGGATCAACTTTTAATAATCCTTTTGGTGATTCCTCTTCTATTTCAAACTTGTTCACTCCAACAATTATTCTATCTTTATTTTCTATTTCCTTTTGATATCTATATGCACTATCCATTATTTCTTGTTGTATAAATCCTTTTTCTATTGCAAGTGGTGCACCACCTAATTCATCTATCTTCCCTATTAATTTTAATGCTTCTTCTTCTATTTGATTAGTTAAACTCTCTATATAGTAAGAACCAGCTAATGGATCTATACTATCTGCTACGCCACTTTCGTGTGCAACTATTTGTTGTGTTCTAAGTGCTACTCTTACTGAATCTTCCGTTGGAAGTGCTAGTGCTTCGTCTTTTGAATTTGTGTGTAGTGATTGAGTACCTCCAAGTACTGCTGCTAGTGTTTGAATTGCAACTCTGACTATGTTATTTTCAGGCTGTTGTGCTGTTAATGTACATCCTGCTGTTTGAGTGTGGAATTTAAGTGCCCATGATTTTGGATTAGTTGCATTAAATCTTTCTTTCATTATCTTTGCCCATATTCTTCTAGCCGCTCTAAATTTTGCAACTTCTTCTAGTAAGTTGTTATGAGCATTAAAGAAGAATGATAATCTTGGAGCAAAGTCATCAACATTTAACCCAGCTTCTATAGCTGCATTAACATACGCTATACCATCAGCTAAAGTAAATGCTACTTCTTGAACTGCATTTGATCCTGCTTCTCTTATATGGTAACCTGATATACTAATCGTGTTCCACTTTGGAACATCTTTTGAACAAAATTCAAATATATCAGTTATTAATCTCATTGATGGCTTTACTGGGAATATATAGGTTCCTCTTGCTACATATTCTTTTAATATATCATTTTGTATTGTTCCTCTTAATTTATCTGAGGAAACACCTTGTTTTTCTGCAACAGCTATGTACATAGCTAAAAGAACTGATGCCGGTGCATTTATAGTCATTGATGTTGATACCTTATCTAGTGGTATTCCATCAAATAATATTTCCATGTCTGCTAATGAATCTATACAAACCCCAACCTTACCTACTTCGCCTTCAGCTATAGAGTCATCTGAATCATATCCCATTTGAGTAGGAAGGTCAAATGCTACTGAAAGTCCCATAGATCCTTGATCAATTAGATATTTATATCTTTGATTTGATTCTTCTGCTGTAGCAAACCCAGCATACATTCTCATAGTCCAGAACTTTCCTCTATACATAGTAGGTTGAACCCCTCTTGTGAAAGGATACTGTCCTGGATACCCTAGGTCATTTTCATAATCAACAGTAGCATCTAATGGTGTATATAGCCTTTTCATTTCCTCTCCTGTATCAAATTCAAATCTTTCTTTTCTCTCTGGAAACTTAGCTAATGATTTATTAACTTTACCTTCTTCCCACTTAGCAAATCCAGCTTGAACTTGTTCCTTATTACTCGTCATGTGAAATCCCCCTATTCTTTTACCCTAAACTAATTGTTTATATTTACTTAAATATTTTCTAAAAATTCCCCTATTTAAATATCCCTTCACTAAAATTATTACATATCTATACTACATATTGCAATCGTTTTTATAATGCTTTTATTTAATTTATCTGATAGATTGTAAAATTTGAAATTTTCAAATTTTAAACTTTCATACTATTAAATTATATTTTTTTTAATGTAGGTAAATACACCTAAAGTTACAGTTTATTATAATTTTTAAAATGTATAATGCAATTATTACTTATATTTTTTCATTAATAAATAATTTTTTTTATAGATTTTTATTTTTTTCCATCATACTTCCAAATTTTAAAAACTTATCATGCCAAGATAGTGACTCTTTTAAAATATGAGGTGTATGCTTGTATTTTCCTTCGCACGCTCTATTAAAATAATCATATAAATCATCTTTATAATCTGGATGTGCACAATTTTCTATTATAGCTACAGCTCTTTCTTTAGGTGATAACCCTCTTAAATCTGCTACACCTTGCTCTGTAACTATTACCATTACATCATGTTCTGTATGGTCATGGTGTGATACCATAGGTACAATACTGGATATATCTCCATTTTTAGCTATTGACTCAGTAGTAAATATAGTTAAATATCCATTTCTTGCAAAATCTCCTGATCCACCTATTCCATTCATCATTCTACTTCCCATTATATTAGTTGAATTTACATTTCCATAAATATCAACTTCTATAGCTGTATTTATAGCTATTACACCTAATCGTCTCGCCACTTCTGGATTATTACTTATTTCTTGTGGTCTAAGAATTAATTTGTTCTTATATACATTAAATTTTCTATAAAAGTCATCTAATCTTTCTGGAGATATAGTTATAGATGTTCCTGACGCAAACTTAACCTTACCAGCTTCAATCAAATCTATTACACTATCTTGGATAACTTCTGAGTAAACTACTAAATCTTTGAATTTTGAATTTACTAACCCACCTAAAATTGCATTGGCTACACTTCCCACGCCAGATTGGATAGGCAATAAATTGTTAGGAAGTCTTCCTTTAGCAACTTCCTCATATAAAAACTCAATTAAATTATTTGCCATTTTTTTTGATACATCGTCGATAGGTGCTACCGCCCTAGTTTTATCCTTTAAATCAGTAAATACTATAGCTATAATTTTATCTTTATCACATGGTATATAATTAGTTCCAATCTTATCATCAACTTTAACTATTGGTATTGGAGTTCTATTTGGTGGTGTATCTATATTATAAATATCATGAATCCCTTCTAATTCTATAGGTTGTGATGTGTTTATTTCTACAATTATCTTATCTGCACACTCTACAAATACATTAGAATTTCCTATAGATGTTGATGGTATTATATTCCCTTCTTCAGTTATAGCCACTGCTTCTATTAAAGCTATATCTATTTTTCCTAAAAATCCAGATTTAACCCATTGTGGAGTATGACTTAAGTGCATATCTGAATAGTTTATTTCTGAGTTATTTATAGATTTTCTACAATTATTATTAGTTTGATATGGGTATCTTCTTTTTATAACTCCAACTTCAGACAATGCCCCATCTAGTTCTGGTCCTACTGAAGCTCCTGTTATTAAGGTTATACCTATATTTTCACCATCTTTAACCCTATTAGCTATCTCCAATGGAATTGCTTTAGGATAACCAGCAGGCGTAAACCCGCTAGTTCCAACTATCATACCATCTTTAAATAATTTTGCTGCTTCTTTAGGTGTCATTACTTTATTTTTTAATTCTATACATCTTAATCTATTATCCATAAAGTATTTATCCCTTCTTTATATTTATTTAATTTTTAACAAAAATAATTACATTGGTAATTTATGAAGTATGATTGTAAATATAACCATTCCTAATAGTGCAAAAGGATATGTCGCTCCATAACCAGCTGCTGGTTCATCACTTCCTAACGCTTCAACAGCAGCTCCTAATCCTGGCGTTGATGTCATACCTCCACATATAGCCCCTGATAACATCGGCCAATTTATTTTTAATATATATTTACCTATTAAAAATCCACCAAACATACCTACAATGCCTACAACTAGTGATACAATACCTAAATATGCTCCTGATCCTACTAGCGAATCAAATGCTTTATATCCATATCTTAGTCCTACTATAGCTAAGAAAAATGCTAATGCAAAATCTCTAATAATACCAAGTACTTTCGAATCCATTCTAAAACTTATACTTCCAAATTTGCCTATATATCCAAGTACTAATGCACCTATTAATACCCCTCCTGTGGAACCTAAGCTAAAATATCCTACAAATGGTAAATATATATTTATATTTCCAATAATATATCCAAATGTGGAAGCTATTACAAATCCTAATATATCAAATTTACTTTCTTTTATTTCTTTACCTACTTTATTTAATTTTCTTGCATCCTCTAGCTCTTTTTTATATTGTAATTTTTCTTTTTCTACATCTATCCTAAATATTGTTGGGAAGAAATTTACTGCTAATATTACTATTAACACTCCGAATGGATACCCTATAGCATGACCTGCACCTATGCTTGCCTCTGCATTTATTACATATTGTTCTTTTATTTCATCTGTTAATTGAAATGCCTCTAAATCTTTTGGTATACTTTTTACTCCTGCCATCTCTAAAAACTTTTGTTTATCTTTTAAGTTCATACTGTCATATTCTTTTACCCTTTCAGCAGCATGACCTCTTGCCGTTTCTATAGCTGCGGCAAGCCCTGGTGAACTTGTAAGTGCTCCTGTATATACTCCTGAAACTTCGTATGGATTTGAATCACTACTAAAAAATGTAGCTCCATATGTAGCTGCTGCACTTGTAAATGTTATAATCATCCCTAAAATCACAAATTTTAACCCATACTTTTTTAATACTATTCCCATATCTTTTGCAGCTAAAAGGCCTACTGCACAAACAAATAATATTAAAAATATATTAAAAAAATCATTTGAAACCACGCCTACTGATAATAGTTTTTGTGCAATATTAAAATTTGATGAACCTTGAGGAACGGATGATGCATATTTAAAAGAACCCCACCCAATTACAAGTCCTGTAAATAATGTTCCAGATATACCAAATTTAAATTTTCCAAATTTGATTTTTCCAAATATAAGTCCTGTAACTATAGCTAAAAACATTAACATGAATTGGCTTAAAAAAACATCAGCAAAATTGAAACTCATTTATATACCCCCTTATCAAATATTTTCATTCTATATTTATATACCTAGAGGTTGCATGTGGTGATGTCAATTGATCTAACATGTTGAGTTTAGAAAATTTTAATCTTTAAGAATATTTTATATGACTAATTAATAGATGTATAATACATAGTTTGTTATATATTAGTAACAAATTTGTTATACCTATTTATAGGACGGTGATTATTACTATGGAATTGCTACATCTCAAATATTTTCAAACAGTAGCTAAAACCGAACATATGACAAATGCCGCTAAACAATTAAATATAGTACAACCTGCTTTAAGTAGAACTATCATATCTTTAGAAAAAGAACTCGGAGTTGAACTATTTGATAGAACCGGAAAATCAATAAAATTAAATTCTAACGGTCAATTATTTTTAAAAACAGTAGATCAAACAATATCAGTTCTAGAAAATGGAATTAAAGAACTCTTTGACATTAATGATAAGTCACAGCAAGAAATTAAACTTTTAGTACTCGCTGGTTCAAATACTTTATGTAACTTAATATTAAACTTTAGAAAATTATATCCAAATATTACTTTTAAATTACATCAACATCCATCATGTGAGTTAGACTATAGTGACTTTGATTTTTGCATATCTTCTACACTAGATAAAGTAACTAACCCCAACTATATTAACTTAATTGAAGAAGAACTATTCATAGGTATACCATCTAATCATCCATTAGCGATTAATGATTCTATATTTTTATCAGAAGTTTCTAATGAAGACTTTATAGGATTTCAATCTGATAAACCCTTTAGAAAAATTTCTAATTCACTTTGTCAATACGCAGGATTTTCTCCTAATATAGTTTTTGAAAGTGATGTTCCTTCAATCGTACGTCAACTCATTATTGCAGGGTTGGGTATAAGCTTTATACCTGAAATATCTTGGGATATATGTAGTGATGAATCTATAAAATTGTTAAAAATTATAGATCCTATTTGTAAAAGATATTTAAATCTATCTTGGCATCCAGATAATTATATGAACAAATATGCTAAAATTTTCAGAGAATTTGCAGTAAATTACTATTCAATGTTATAATGATGGTTGTATATACCGTATTGAATATAAATGTTAATTTTGATATAACATATACTCATAATAATAAATATATAAGGTGAAAATCATGTTTAAAAATTCAACTAAAGCTGAAATATTAGATTTATTTAAGGATTCTAAATATACAATTAAAAATTACGATAAGGAAGATATAATCGCACTTGAAGGTCATTCTTGTATCTCTATAGGTTTGGTTCTTAAGGGTGGTGTAGATATTAAAAGATTTTTGCCTGGAGATAAGGTAATACTTATTTCCTCATTCTCAAAAGGTAATTTATTTGGAGAAGTTATAACTTTTTCAGATGTTAATGTGTATCCCGCTACTGTTATCTCAAATTCAAAGAGTGAAATAATGTTTATAGATAAATATGACTTTATAGATTTTTGCTCTAATCACAAAGATATATTAGTATCGTTTTTAAACGATATAACTAATAAAATAATAGAACTTAATAAAGCTGTAAAAACAGTTTCATTTGTAAGTATTAGACAAAAAATAGCAAGTTTTCTTTTAGACGAACATATTTTACAAAAAAGTAATTTTATAAAAATGCCAAAGACAAAAACTAAATTGGCCGAAAGTTTAGGGGTACCTAGGCCATCACTATCAAGAGAATTTATTAATATGAAAAGCGATAACTTAATCGACTATACCAATGACTATGTAAAGCTACTTGATATTGAAAGATTAAAAGCAATATTAATAGAGTAGGAAATTTCCTACTCTATTAATTATTTTAATATATTTTCAATTTTCATATGAGCATAACTTAGTACTGAATCAACATTACCGTTGTCTTTACCTCCTCCTTGAGCTAAAAATTGGCTTCCTCCACCTCTTCCATCAACTAATGTTATAGCATCTTTTAATAAATCATTCATATTTAATTTATTTAAATCTTTAGATGATGCAAATATAAAATTAGATTTATTATCAACTTTAATACCCATTAAAGCTATTGTATTTTCATTTTCAACTAACTTTGAAACTACTTTAGATACATACTTCACATTTTCATTTTCATATATTTTTTTAATCAAAGAAACTTGTCCTATTTTTTCTGATAAGTCTATCATTTCTTTTACTTGATATTTAGATATTTGATCTTCTATTTTTCTATTTGTAGATACCACATCTTCCAATTTATTGTGTAAATTTTTAATTCCATGTATAGCTTCTTTATCACTACAGCTTAGGTATCTGCATATTTCATTTAAATATCTTTCTTTCTCTATGCTATAATCTATGGCTCTTTTTCCTGCTAAAAATTCTATTCTAGTAGCCTCTTTGCACTTTTCAAACCTTTTTATCTTAATCATCCTAAGCGATAATGTTGATCTTGGATGAACCCCACAACATGCATTTATATCCAATTCACCTATTTTTACAACTCTTATCTGCTCATTAGTCTTTGGTAAATCTCTTCTTAGCCCCATTTTTTTTAATTCTTTTTTATCTGGAGTTAAAAACTCTGCATGTATATCCTCCGTTATTATAGAGTTAGCATAGTCTTCGGCACTTCTTATTTGCTCTTCACTTAATATACCTTGTATATCAACAGTGCTAAAGTCTTTACCCAAGTGAAAACCTACTGTATTTGCATTAAATAACTTAAAAAAACAACCTGATAAAACATGTTGTCCAAAATGTTGATTCATTCCATCTTCTCTTTTTTCCCAATCTATATAGCATTTAACTTTATGTATTTTTATTGGCTTAGTTTTTGTAACATGATAAACAATTCCATTTTCCTCATAAACATCTATTACTTCATGATTGTCTATTTTACCAGTATCACAAAACTGGCCTCCTCCTCCTGGGAAAAATGCCGTTTTATCTAATTGTATATGAAACTTACTATCTATCTCTTTTACATCTACCACTTCTGCTGTAAAGTCTTTTATATATTGATCTTTATAATATAATTTTTCCATTATTTTCTCCTTTTAATTGTATTAAAACTAAATACTATATATCAGTATAAACTAAAATCCACATATACATCAATGTGGATTTTAGTTTATTAGATTTTATTCAATTCCTAAAATTTTAATGCCTCGTTTATCACACTTTATATGAAGTGGAAATTCTGGTCCTCTTTCTCCATCAATATCAGTTACTATATTTTCCTCACACTCTATATACAAATCGTCAGTTTTGAAATAAATTATTTCATTATACTTATCAATTGGTGCTCCTTTTATAATATCAAGAAGAAGAGGTATAGATCTTGGTATGGGCATTGCTTTAAATATTATAACATCTAAATATCCATCATCTAACATTGCATAATGAGCTAAGTTTATATTACCTGCAGTTCTTCCATTTAATATTAATATCAAGTACATATTTCCTTCATATTCTAACTCTTTTGATTTCACAGATACACTAAACTTTCTAAGGTGAAGTGCATCTTCTAACCCTTTTATAATATAGGAAATCCTCCCTATAGAATTTTTTAAATTTTCATCTACTCTTTGAGACACATCTGTAAACATTCCTGTACTAGCTATATTTACAAAATAATCTTCATTGATAATTCCTAAATCTATATAAGTAGGATCGGAGTTAATTATTTTGTCTATCGCCCTATCTATGTCCAAAGGTATATTAAGTACATTTGCAAAATCATTCGCAGTTCCTGTTGGAAGTATGCCTATAGGTAAATCTATATTGTTTTTTTTCATATAGTTTACTAACCTATCTACACTTCCATCTCCACCTGCAATTAAAATATATTCATAATTATCAGCTATATCTTCTAACCCTTTTTCCATTGTATTATCTTTAGATATTCTATACGGAACAACCATATATCCGTTTTTTTGAAATTTAGCTATTATACCATCTAACTTATAGACTATTTTTTTATCTCCTGAGTTTGGATTATATATAAACTTAATTTTTTTCATCTATATCACCACTTTTCAATATGTATGTTGTTTAGCCTCACATCTATTTTAATATTATCTTTACTTATAATCAAATATATTATATATTTATCCTTCTTATTCTATCTTAATCCTATTTATATAATTTTTTTATTGTAACATATATAATTTATTCACATATTATAATTATATAAGGAGGTACTATGTCTAAAAAATCAATTTATTACGATAACTGTAATACATTTGCAAATCAATATATGATTTTAGTAGCTATATTTGCATCAATACTATCTCAAGAAATCGATGATGATGAAGAATTAGGTATATTAGGTTCTTTTCTAATTGCTCTAGGAGAAGAACTTTCATTAGCTTCTGAAATTAGAATATCTTGTAAATCTAAGCTTTCGGGAAAAGAAAATAATTTAGATACTGAAGCTATAGATACATTTGATAGATCATACATAAAAAAGAAAAGAAGAAAAATTCATAAAAAATAAGGTATAGTTTATTGAAGCTATATCTTATTTTAATTTACTAAACTATTATAATCTAAAAACTGGTATAATAGTTTAGTAAATTAAAATAATAATAAGGGTGGTAACATGAATTTAATTGCATTAGAAAATATAACCAAAAGTTACTCTGAAAAAGTACTAGTTAATAATATATCCTTAGGAATAAACGAAGGGGAAAAAATAGGTCTTATTGGTGTAAATGGAACTGGTAAGTCCACTTTACTTAAAATCATAGCAGGATCAGAAGAAGCTGATAGCGGTACTATAATAAAACCTAATAAAGTAAGAATAGAATATCTTCCTCAAAATCCTCACTATGATGAAACTGCTACGGTTTTAGAACAAGTATTTAAAGGTACTTCAAGTGAAATGAAACTTCTTCGAGATTATCAAAAAGTATTAGATAAACTAAATCTTAATTATGATGATTCTTTAAATAATGAATTAATAAAATTACAAGATAAAATAGATGCACTTAATCTTTGGGATTTAGAAAGTGAAGCCAAATCAGTCTTGACAAAACTTGGAGTTATTAATTTCAATCAAAAAATTTCTGAATTATCAGGAGGTCAAAGAAAGAGAATTTCATTAGCTTCTGCACTTATAACACCTTGTGAACTGTTAATATTAGACGAACCTACAAATCATTTAGATAATGATACTATAGATTGGTTAGAAGAATACTTAAATAATAAAAATTTATCATTACTTATGATAACACATGATAGATATTTTTTAGATAGAGTTACTAATAGAATAATAGAGCTTGATAAAGGTAAATTATTTAGTTATGAAGGTAACTATTCAATATTCCTTGAAAAAAAAATGGAAAGATTATCTTTAGAATCTAGCATGGAACAAAAAAAACAAAGTTTAATAAGAACTGAGTTAGCTTGGGTAAGACGTGGAGCTCGTGCCCGTACAACAAAACAAAAAGCTAGACTTCAAAGATTTGATGAACTTGTAAATTCTGATACTATCTCTAATAAAGATAATTTAGAAATAACTACTGCATCAAGTAGGCTTGGGAAAAAAATAATAGAAATACATGATATATCTAAGTCTTTCGAAGATAAAAAGGTAATAAGTAATTTAGAATATGCCCTTTCTAGAATTGATAGAATTGGTATTATAGGTAAAAATGGCGCAGGTAAATCCACGCTTATAAATATACTTAATGGTAAACTTCAACCGGACAGTGGTCATATTGAAATCGGCGAAACTGTAAAAATCGGATGCTTCTCTCAGGATGATTCTCATATGAATCTAGATATGCGTGCTATTGATTATGTAAAAGAAGTAAGTGATTATATAGAGACTTCTGATGGTCAAAAAATAACCGCATCTCAACTATGCGAAAGATTTTTATTTGATGGAACTATGCAATATACTCACATCAGAAAACTATCTGGTGGTGAAAGACGTAGGCTACACCTTCTTAGAACATTAATGAGCGCTCCTAATGTACTTCTTTTAGATGAACCTACTAATGATTTAGACATAGAAACTTTAAATCGATTAGAAGATTATTTAGATGAGTTCCCAGGTGTAGTAATATCTGTTTCTCACGATAGATATTTCTTAGATAGAATATGCAATAAAATTTTTGCTTACGAAGAGTTAGGAAACATTAATATATATACAGGAAATTATAGTGAATATTTAGTATACAAAGAAACTCAAGATGTTAAAATAGATGTTATTGAAACTAAATTTGTTAAAAATCCAATAAAAAAAGAAAAACCTAAAAACAATAAAAAACTTAAATTTACATTTAATGAGCAGAGAGAATTTGATAGTATAGATGATGATATTGCTTCTCTTGAACAAAAAATAGAAAGTATAGATAGTAATTTAGATAAATATTCAACAGATTTTACTAAATTACAAGAAATGCTTAATGAAAAAAGCAGTTTAGAAAAAGAACTCGAACACAAATATGAACGATGGGAATACCTAAATAATTTAGCTGATGAAATAGAAAAAACTAAAAATAACATTTAATATAATTTTTAAATTAAGTAACTAAGGTCTGAGTCTGATATTCAATTTGACTTAGACCTTTTAACTTTTCCTTTTATTGCCAATAACTGATTGTAAGAATAAATGATATCTATATACATAAATATCATTTATATTATATTTACTAATCCATCTATAAAGTGCTCTATTTGTAATATTTAATTCTTCACATATATCACATACTTCACTTTTACTTCAAAAGATATAGCTTTTTAAATTTATAAATCAGTTATACAAAAACTGCTAAATATATTATTTATTACATCTTTATAATTATTTTCTAAAAATTCATCTACAGATAATTTCAATTGATATATTCCCCTTTTTCCAATAGTTAATAAAATGTAATTTATAACACCCTCTACAGCCCTTGTTTTTACAATTTTACCTTCTGTATTTTCACTTTTATATTCTGATATGCTTTCTATGTTTAATAACTGCTTTAAAATTGAATCTATAGAAATTAATTCTATACATCCATTTGGTATTTCTATTAAAAAACCTTGAGTCTTTATATTGTACAACTCAAAATCTTCCTCTTTTTCTATAGTAATAGTTCCAAAACACTTATCATTTATGGTGTCTATTGTTTCAAAATGAATTGGTATATCAATACTATATCCTAAATTACTTTTTAGTGTTTTGTACTTGAAATCATTCACATTTTTTTGGAAATTCATTTGTTCTTTTCTTATTTTTCTTAAGTAGTATTCTGTTTTTTTTAATTGTTCTAATTCTGTACTATCTAAAAAATCAATATTTTTTTTATATTTATCCAAATCAATCCCTCCAAAACACATGATACTTACTTTTATATACTATGATTAATTATATACTTAAATTCTTATAGTATATTTAAAAATGTTTTATTTTTCAAATTATTTCAATTTTTCATTGACATATTTAAATTTTTCTATTACCATTAAATAAATTAAATATTTAAAATTCTGTGAAAAAGATAGTAACTTAAATGAATTTTATAGAGAGTTAAGGATGGTGGAAGCTTAACATTGAAATTTAAGTGAAGAGAACTTTGGAGAATATAGTTTGAAACTAAGTATGACTATAGGTTTTCTCGCCTTAAGAGATTAAGTGGATAGATATTAACTTTTCTATCAACCAGAGTGGTACCGCGGAAATTTCGTCTCTTGGCTTTTAGCCAAGGGACTTTTTTAATTTTTAATATAAATGCATTTATATAATTTTTCAATTTTAACTTAAAAGGAGATATTGTTTTATGGAGAAAAACATTAATATTTGTACAGAAAATAAATCAATTAATTTTTTAAAATTTTTAATACCTTCACTGGTGGGACTACTTTTATTTGTAATACCGCTACCTTATGGTAAGTTTGTTCCTATAGAAGGTGTATCTTCTATAAATATTGGTATTGGATTCCTAGCTGAAATACTAAAAATATCATTTGCTAACTATTTAGATTATATAGCTCTTGTAGTAATTGTTACTTCTGCTATTTTATCTATAGCTAGTAAATTCATAAAAATAAAAAATGATTTTTTAAAAAGTGTTTTAAATGTACCTCTTTTTTGGATGTTATTTAGAATACTAGGTGCTTTATTTATTTCTATGACAGTATTAGGATTCGGACCAAATTTTGTAACATCTGAATCTACAGGTCAAACAATTCTAGGAGTTTTGCCTAGCTTACTTGCAATATTCTTAGTTTCAGGTTTTCTATTACCTTTAGTAGTAGATTTTGGTCTTATGGATTTTGTAGGAACTTTAATATCTAAATTTATGTATAAAATTTTTAAAGTTCCAGGCCGTTCTGCAGTGGATGCTATTTCATCTTGGCTCGGAGATGGTACTCTTGGTATAATGATAACAAATACCCAATATAAGCAAGGATTCTATACAGCAAGAGAAGCTTGTATAATCTCAGTTTGTTTCTCATTAGTTTCACTACCATTTTCTACAGTTATAGCAGACCAATTAGGTCTTATGAATTTATTTGTTCCATTTTACGGTACTGTTTGTATAGCATCACTTGCTTGTGCACTTATAATGCCTCGTATATATCCATTATCCAAAATTAAAGATAAAACATATAATGATATAACTCACCTAAAGGAAGATATAATTCCTGAAGGTGAAAATGTAATAGAATTTGCATTATCAAAAGCTTTAAATAGAGCTAAAAATGCGCCATCTTTAAATACTATATTTAAAAATGGATTAAAAACGGTTATAGATATGTATTTAGCACTACTACCTCTTGTAATGGCCTGGGGAACTTTAGCACTTATGGTGGCAGAGTTTACACCAATATTTAATTGGATTTCTTTACCGATAGTCTTTGTTCTTAAATTGTTAAATGTGCCTAATGCTATAGAGGCAGCTCCCGCAGTTTTAGTTGGTTTTGCAGATATGTTTCTTCCATCTATAATGGTTTCTGGTGATCAATTTGACATATTAACTAAATTTATAATAGGAGCATTATCTATAACTCAACTTTTATACTTAACAGAAACTGGTGCTGTTATATTAAAATCTGATATTCCTCTTAATTTAAAAGATCTATTTATAGTGTTTTTAACTAGAACCATAATAGCTTTACCAATTATAACATTATTAGCTAATCTTATATTGAGTTAGATATTTATTAGATGGTCATAAGGCCATCTTTTTAATTGTAATTAGTATATATTTTATTTTAATATATTAAATACTTTGTGGTTATAATTAGTATATGTGTAAAATTATATTATAAATTTTTTACTTTCATATTGACTTTTTACTTTAAAAACATTATAATTTAAATTCGTTAGAAATCTTACTTTTGGAGGTGAATATTGTATTGAGAAATATACTCGATATATTTAAGAAAGACATAAAAGACATTTTTACTAATTATGCAATACTTATAGTTGTAGCCGCACTTTGTATATTACCATCTTTATATGCATGGTTTAATATAAAAGCATCTTGGGATCCATACGGTAGCACTAGTAATATATCAGTAGCAGTGGTAAATAACGATAAGGGAACAACTGTTAGAGATGAACGTATAAATATAGGTGATGAACTTGTAAACAACTTAAAAGAAAACAATGATTTAGGTTGGAAGTTTGTAAATAAAGAAAAAGCGCTTAAAGGTGTTAAAGATGGTAAATACTATGCATCTATAGAAATACCTAGTAATTTTTCAAAAGATTTAACTTCACTTATAACTTCAGATGTTAAAAAAGGAGAGTTAATTTATACTGTAAATGAAAAAATAAATGCTATTGCTCCTAAAATAACAGATAAAGGTGCTTCAACAATACAACTTCAGATAAACCAAACTGTTGTTGAAACAGTTAGTCAAGTTTTGTTTGAAGCTTCAAATGAATTAGGAATAGAACTTGAAGGTCAGATTCCAAAGTTATCTGATATAGAAAATTCATTAGTCGAAATTCAAAATAAATTTAAGGATGTAGATGATACTGTAGATTTAGCCTATGATGGTGTATTAAAAGCTCAAAATTTAGTTAAAGATATGCAAAATGATCTTCCTTTAATAAAGGATACTATAAGTAAATCAAAAAGCTTATCATCTGATGTTAAAGAGTTTTTAAATAGTTCTCAAAGTAGTATAAATGGTATTACTCCAGTTATTAAAAATGATATAGGATTAATGAATGATGTAGCTAGTTCTATTGTTGATACTACAAACACATTAATTAATGCTGTTAATAATGGATCTGATGATGCATTGGCTTTAGCTGATAGATTATCCGGTAAGTTAAGTAACTTATCAAATATAAATAAATCTGTAATAGAATTTTTAACTAAGTTAAATAATCTTACACCTAATCATCCATTAACAGATTCTATCAATAGATTAAAAGATGTAGATGCAAAAGTTACTCAAGGAATTAATTCTTTAAATGTAGTAAAAGATCAAATTCAAAATGGTCAAACTCCTGCATCAAGTGCATTAGATTCTGTTTTAAAGATAGGTAATGATATAAAATCAATTACATCTTCAATTTATAATAATTTTGATTCTTCAATTTCTGCACCTATAAACAATATATTTGAAAAAGGTTCTTCTGTTAGTGATGATATAATTAAAACTTTAGAAGATGCCGAATCAAAACTTCCTCAAGTTGAAGATATATTAAATACAACTTCTAAATTATCAACTAAAGGTATTGAAGGCATAAGTTATGCAAAAGAACAGTTACCTAAAGCTGAAAAAATAGTAAATGAGCTTACAGATGCAATAAAGAAAGTAAATAACGAAGATGATTTAACTGATCTTGTTAACTTACTTAAAAATGATATAGTAACAGAAAAGAACTTCTTAAAAGAACCTGTTACAGTTAAAGAAAACAAATTATATCCTATAGAAAATTATGGATCAGCTATGACTCCATTTTATACTGTTTTATCTTTATGGGTAGGTTTACTTTTATTATCTTCTCTATTATCTGCAGAAGTTCATGGGGATTATAAGTCTTATGAAGTATACTTTGGTAGAGGGCTTACATTTACTGCTATAGCCATAATTCAGGCATTAATAGTTAGCTTAGGAGATATATATATACTTGGAGTTAAGGCTGTAGATCCAACATTACTTGTATTAGGCTCTATATTTACAAGTATAGTGTTTACATTTATAGTATACTCTCTTGTATCTGTATTTGGTAATATGGGTAAAGCTATGGGTATAATCCTTTTAGTTATACAGGTAGCTGGATCTGGAGGAACATTCCCTATAGAAGTTACTCCTAAGTTTTTCCAAATGGTAAATCCATATCTACCATTTACTTACGGAATTTCAATGTTACGTGAATCCATAGGTGGAATTTACTCCCCTGTATTATATAAAGATCTAATAATTTTATCTATATATATAATAATTTCTTTAATATTCGCATTACCATTAAAGAAACCTATAAATAAAATTTACAGCATATTTAATAATAAATTTAGTGAAAGTGATCTTTCTGAACATTAAACAAAAAGAGATAGGATAAATCCTATCTCTTTTTTAATAATCATATTTTGTAGTATTTTCACACATCGTAATATTTATAGTTTTATTTAATACCTTTTTATACGATAGCAACAGTTCATTCAACTCTGCATCTACTAAATTTATACTTCCTTTACTTATTATAATAACGTCTTCTTGATCTATAATTATTTTTATATCGTTATGGTCATTTTTTATATAAGTTTCAATTGAAGCTTTTGGCTTTATATCACTACTATATTTTTCATAAAATCCAATACTTTTTTTTATATCTTCAAAGTTAGTATTTTTAATATCGTTAAAATCGATATTATTAGGATCTATACCAAAGTTTCTTAATTGGCTATCTATTTCACTAGCATCCATTCCATATCTCTCCATAAACTTCTTTTGTATGTTAACAAATTTTTCTTGAGATATATTATTTTCATCCATATAATCCATTATTTTTTTAGAAAATTCAACCATACTTAAACTACCTGTCATTACAGAGTTATAAAGAGTATATATATATTGTTCAAATTTATCAACATCAGAATCCTTTACTTTGTTTTTCAACTCATTAAAATCTATTATTCTATCGTCTGACATTTCGCTACCTCCTGATTAACCTTTAACTTTTAATCTTATTACTATTATATTCTAATACCGTTTACATGTCTACACTATGAAATCTACTCTATATTTATACTTAATTCAAAGTTTATTTTCAATAAAAAAATAAGCAGGCATACACCTGACTTATTTTTCATTTAAATCAATTTATTAGAATTCTGCATTTTTTGGAGTTCTTGGGAATGGTATAACGTCTCTTATGTTTGACATACCAGTCATGTACATTATTATTCTTTCAAATCCTAATCCAAATCCTGAATGAGTAGCTGTTCCGAACTTTCTAAGTTCTAAATACCACCAGTAATCCTCTTCATTAAGATTCATTTCTTTTATTCTATCTAATAATACATCATGTCTTTCTTCTCTTTGAGAACCACCAACGATTTCTCCAACACCTGGAACTAAAAGATCCATAGCTCTAACAGTTTTTCCATCTTCATTCATTCTCATATAGAATGCTTTTATATCTTTTGGATAATCAGTAACAAATACTGGAGCCTTAAATACTTGCTCTGTTAAGTATCTTTCATGTTCTGTTTGAAGATCATCTCCCCATTTAACTGGATAATCAAACTCATGTCCTGATTCTTGTAATAATTCAACAGCTTTAGTATATGTTAATCTAGTAAATTCAGAGTTTACTACATTGTTTAATCTTTCTAATAATCCTTTATCTATGAAACTATTAAAGAATTCCATTTCTTCTGGAGCATTTTCCATAACATAGTTTATAACATATTTTATCATATCTTCTGCAAGTTCCATGTTATCTTCTAAGTCTGCAAATACTATTTCAGGTTCGATCATCCAAAATTCTGATGCATGTCTTTGTGTAAATGAATTTTCAGCTCTAAAAGTAGGTCCAAATGTATAAACATTTCTAAATGCAAGAGCCATTATTTCAGCGTTTAACTGACCACTAACTGTTAAGTTAGCTTCTTTTCCAAAGAAATCTTTTGTATAATCTATAGCCCCGTCTTCATTCTTAGGTATATCATTTAAATCCATAGTTGTTATTCTAAACATTTCTCCTGCACCTTCACAGTCACTACCAGTTATTATTGGAGAATGTGAATATACAAAGTTTCTTTCTTGGAAGAACTTATGTATAGCATATGCTGCTAAACTTCTTACTCTAAATACAGCAGAGAAAGTATTACTTCTTGGTCTTAAGTGAGCTATAGTTCTTAAATATTCTAATGTATGTCTTTTCTTTTGAAGTGGATATGAACTATCTGATTCACCTTCTAATACTATTTTACTTGCATGTATTTCTACAGGTTGTTTAGCACCTTCTGTAGCTACTAATTCACCTTCTACTAGTATAGATGAACTTATTGGAAGCTTAGTTATTTCTTTAAAGTTTTCTAGTTTGTCTTCAGATATTACAACTTGCATATTTTTAAAGAAACTTCCATCATTTAATTCTATAAACCCGAAGTTTTTAGATGCTCTAGATGTTCTTATCCATCCAGCTACTTTTACAGTTTTTCCGATATGCTCTTCTTTGTTTCTGTAAAGCTCTTTAATTTCTATAAATTCTCTTTGCATTTTGTATCCTCCTATAAATTTTAAATTTAAATATAAAAAAAGCCCTTCATTCCCATATAAAGGGACGAAAGACTATTACTATCGCGGTACCACCCTAATTGCCAAATTTGGCCTCTTAGCTAAGCATTGCTTAATGATCTATAACGGGATCTTCCGTCTAAGCCTACTATATATAATATTTCGGTTAGAGACTCCGAGATGTTCTTCAGTATAAACCTCGTGTTGAGCTTTCACCATCCTCAATTCGCTGTGCCTACATTTTATACTTACTCTTCTCTTCACTGTCTTTATTTTTGTATTATTTGAATTATTTAATAAAATTATACCAACTTATATTTTTTAAGTCAACGTTTTATTTTATAAATTTAATTTAATAAATATGTTTAACATATATATATTTATCAATACTCCTTAATAGGAGGTGATTAATTGAAATATTTATTAATATTTATATTAACATTATTTTTTATAAGTCCGAATATTAGTGACTGTACTTCTTTTTCTCAAGTTATTAAATCAGGTATTTATAATTATATAACTTGTTTGGATAAATCGTTTAATTACTTAAATGAAAACGTGCCTGCATTTAATCAAATCACTAAAATTCCATATATTAAAACTTATGAAGAAATAATGAGTAATAGATACTTTGTTAAGCATTTTGTTAAACAAGGTCAAACACTTGATGATATAATTAAAACTTACAATAAGGATATAGAAAATATAGAAAAATTTAGAAAGGTTGTTCACAGAAAAAACCCTAATGTAATATCAAGAGATTATAATTTAAAATCAGGTGAATATATACTGGTTCCAAGTGAGTAATAATTAGACTGTCACATGAATAATTTTTAATTATTATGTGACAGTTTTTTAAGTTATTTTTACTAATTTGTACTTTTTCCATTAAACCCAAAATGGCATAAAAAATCTTGATATTGAATTTTTTCTCACATTTTAAAATTAAGACCTCTATATGTTTGAATATTTTAATAATATTTTTAATGCAATATCATATTTATATGTTTAACATTGTAAAATTGAAAACTACATATAGTAAAATCGAAGCTACTACCCCTTTAATACCTGAACTTCCCCAGTTTATATTCCACCCTGCTGAACGTCTGCTTTCTACTATAAGTCTTGGATCTTCTTTATTATAGTAATAATATCCAAATATCCATTTTGCATCATCTCTACTATAATCTATTTTTTCTTTAACTTTATATGAACTTAACATTATGTAAGCATAAGCTATATTAATAATTCCAACCCCTATTAAAAACCAAGCTATTAAAAGCGTTACCATAGGTAAATTAAATTCCTTAAATAAAGCTATAGGTATAAAAGTTGTTTGAAATTGTACTGATATTACTATTAATACAAATGAATTGCCTATTTTATTTATATATTTAATAATTTTATCTTTACTATTTTCTAGCTTTTCTTTTTTTATAGATGCTATATTTCCTAAACAAGTTATACCTATAAAGCTTAATAAGCTAATCATTATAAATCCAGTTAACTCCAGCTTAAATACTACTTTAAAGCTTTTTATTACATAATCTGTTGGAGTTGAATCTCCCTCAAAATCTGTAGGTATCATATTAGGTAAATTGTCATAATTTATTGCTAAGTATAGTATTGCCATTGCTGATATAAATAATATTATTATAAATATAGATTTGAACTTATTCTTAATTTTTATTTTTTCATTTAACATACGAGTATCTAATGTTACTTTTCTTTTTAGAATTGTCTCTTCACTGTAATTAATGTCTTTTATATATTTTTCTTTTAAACTTTTAACTTTAAAATAATTTATAATTTGCAAAGTTGTAATATACAATGCATAAACCCCAATTATAATATTAGCTATAAACTCAAAGTTATTCTTTTCAATATACGCCAAACCTATAAGTAATAGTATAAATATTAAATACGATATTCTTAAATTTTTTTTATATTTTTTAGATATATTGTTTAATTCTTTTTCACAAATATCTAATCCTTCTATAATAACTCCATGGAAAAATTTTTTATTTCCTATGTATTCAAAGTTTTCTAAAGCTATCCACATAAAAAATATAGATGGTAATAGAATTATAAAATACGCTATATTACTCATTTTTAGCCCTCCCAATTGTAATCTAATGAAAATTAAGCATAATCTGTTATATATATAGTATAACAAATAACACTTAATTTCAATCATTATTTAGATATCTAACTTTTTTATTAAGATTAATTTATTTATATTAAAAAGGGTTATCGCACTATTTTTAGTGAGATAACCCTTTTATTATTTCCTATAACCTACTTCCATTGTCTACCCAATCTTTTGCATCTTCTACATTTTTTAAGGACGGTATAGATACATTACTTTCTTTTTTTAAATCTTTAGTACCAGCCCAAGCAGCTGTAGATGCACTAGTTACAGATCTATTAGATTTTAGTCTTTTATTGTCTTTTCCAGTCAAAGCACTAGATTTTTTTTCATTGTTCAAAGCAATCACCTCTTTTCTTTTGTATTAGTTTTTACATTCTATATTATAAAATACATACTATTCAAAGTTATTTGCAATTGCTACCATAGTGTCTTTTAAATTTAAAATTCCATACCCTTGAGATATGTTTGGATATACATAGATGTCTTTTTTAGTAGCTCCAAGCATCAAATAAGTTTTCAATTGTTGTGTATACAATGCTTCTTCATAAAATTCATACTGATCTTTTATATATTCCATAATGATAGCTAATACACCACTAACTATAGATGAACTAACCCCTGTGCCTATAGACGTATTGTAGTCATTATTTATATATGGAGATATTATATCAATTCCTGGAGCTACTATATCTGGTTTTATACCCCTTCTTTTTACAGGTCCTTTCGATGATCCTATCCAAATACTATCTGTTTTATCATTATAAGTTCCTATAGTTATAACTCTTTCACTTGCAGCATACATAGTTATTGTAGATGTAGATGCTGGATCTGAGAATCTAGTTTCATTAGAAATTAAATTCTTATTTGGAAGGTAAATATCATATTCTCCTCCTAAAATAAATTCTGGTATCAACCTTAAAGTCCATATTCCTGGCTTTATATTATACATACGTATATCTAACTCTTGATGTGCTGATTCTAACCATGGATATATAAGTCTCATTTCATAGTCAGTGTCTTCTAAATTAAATTTACCTCTATACACATAGTATTCTGGAGAATACATAATTTGATAGCTCAATTCTCCAGAAGGAGATATTAATGATGCTCCTATTTTATCAGGTCCACTAGTTACTAATGTTATATCTAAATTTATTTGTTCTCCTACTTGTATAATTATATCTTGTGTTTTATTTTTATCTTCAAATTTCCCTTCATAATGAATATCTGTATTTCCTTCATTCCCTGCTCCACTTACAAAAATTACACCTGATTCATTTATATCATTAAATGTTTCTAACATAGTTAGTTCTATTATTGATTTAGATGTTAATGCTATAGTTAAATTTATTATAATAAATTTATTTTCTTTTTTAGCTATATCCAATACATATTTTATACCAGCTAGGAAATCAGACTTCTGATAATTTATTTTTCCTACTGAATAAGTATCTTTATATTCTCTTAATTTTACAACTACTAACTCACTGTCTACTGCAACTCCTTTATACTGTGAATTTAACTTTCCATTTCCAGAAGATATACCTGCAGCTATTGTTCCCGTTCCGATATTATCTTTACTTAATGTATTATCATTTTCAATTATAGCTTTATTTATATCTTCTCTTGTAAATTCACTTCCAAATAACAATCCTTTTGGAGGTTCTTTTTTATTGCTTTCTTGATCCCATATTGAAATAATTTTGCTAGAACCATTTTCATTTATAAAGTCTGGATGTAAATAATTTATTCCAGAATCTATTACCGCTATTAATACGTTTTTTCCTGTATTTGTTATATATGGATTTTTATATATATATTCTGTACCTGCTGAGTCTGTTACACTTACACCTGCTGCAATATTGTCAGTAACACTAATTAAAGAACTCATAGGTGATGATCTTTGCCACCAAGCTACAGTAGTGATAGTAGTTAAAATTGCTTCTTTAAAATCGTTATGTACATATATAACTAGCAGGTTTTCATTTAATATTATATATTTTTCTATTCCATTATTTTTCAAATCATCCTCTACTATTTCTATATTTCCTTGATAAATTATAAGATAGGATTTTTCCAAAATAAAATTTCCTCCTTTTAAATTATTTTAGCTGATCAAAAGACCCTTTTATATCTAAAAATCCAAATCCATAACTTTCATTAGGATATAATATATCTTGACTTCTTTTAGCTCCTGCGTGAAGATAAGTTCTAACCATAGTAGTAAATGCTTTTTGAGGATAATATTTATCTGCTAAAGTATATTGAAAATACAAAGCTGTTGCCCCGGTAACATATGCCCCCGCAGCTGCTGTTCCAGTCATTGTCGCATAAGTATTTCCTGGATATGTCGAAATTATATTTACTCCTGGTGCTACTATATCTGGTCTGGATAATCCATTTATAGTAGGTCCTCTAGATGATGATGCCCATATACTCCTATCAATAATATTATACGCTCCTACAGATATTACATCATTGTATGTTGAAGGGTAATTTATAGTTTGTGATGGTATCGAATCTCTAAATTTAGTTCCCGGCTTTATTAATGCCTTATTTGGCAAATATGCATTATAAATTCCATTGGTTATATACTCTCCCTTTAATCTTATTTTCCATATACCCTTGGTAGCATTTTTTAATATTATCGTTATTTGTTGCTGGCCTGAATAAAAAGTTGGATATGTATATGTTACTACATACCAAGTTGCTTCCAGGTCAAATAATCCAGATACTTCATTATAGCTTGAAACTTGTATAAACTTGCTTTCTTCACCACTTGGAGATATAACAGCTGCACTTGCTTTATCTGGTTTATTTATCCATATATTAATTTCTAATAATTCTTCATCTTCTAGTAATTCTATTTCAATATATTTTTCTTCTCCTATAAAGTTTATCTTTCCTGAAGTGTGAGTTTGAGTATTTCCTTCATTTCCAACTGCGGCAACAATACATAACCCTCTTATAAATAATGGCTCTTTCTTTAATACACTTTGAGTTGCACCTGTTAATCCATTGCTTCCTAGTGATAGATTTATTACTATTGGTATTTTAAGTTCATATGCTTTTTCATAAGCATATTTTATTGCAGCTTCTACCACAACATTGTCATAATATCCATTTATTTTTTTTAACTTTATAATTATAAGTTCAGAATCTGGTGCTACACCTATATATTCTCTATTTATATTTCCTAATCCACAGCATATTCCACTTATCATAGTCCCATTTCCATCTTCATCTTTTGATAAGCTACTATCATTATTTATGATAGCTTTATTTATCTCATCTCTATTATACTCTACTCCAAATTTATATCCATTAGGAGGTTTTCCATCTTTTGTTTGATCCCATAAAAACATTATTTTAGATGTTTTATCTGGATATATGAAATCTTCATGTAAATAATCTATCCCTGAATCTATTACAGCTATTAAAACTCCTCTTCCTGCTATTGGTATATTAGAATTGTTTTGTAAAAAATTTGCGCCTATTTCTTCTCTAGCTGTAACTCCATCTTCAATTCCTCTACTGATACTACCTAATTGATTCATAACTATTGCTGGTTCAATTATTTTTATAGATTTAACAGAAAAAAGTTTTTGAAATTTTTTTTGATCTTTTATAGGTAAAATCATGACTACTTCATCATCATTTATTTCATAGTATGGATAATCTATACCTTTTTCTTTAAGTTCTTCTACAAAATTTGCTCCATGAGTTATTTTAAATCTAAAAACTAAATCATTAGGTAACTCTAATCTAGTATTTTTAATTTTTTTTTTAATTTTTTTTCTATACAGAACATCATATCCCTGATTCGATTGAGATATATCATTTAAATTTGAATTTGATAAGTCAAGTATTCCATATCCCATTGAATTATTAGGATAAGTATACATTGGATTACGCTTAGCTTCTTTTATTAAAAATGCCCTTATCTTTTGGGAATAAAAAAACAAATCATTTTTATTCACTATTCCCCACTCCATTAAAAGTGCAACTACACCTGTAACATGTGGAGTTGCCATACTAGTTCCACTTAATGCACCTACACTTCCTCCAGGAAGTACTGATAATATATCTTCTCCTGGTGCTAATAAATCTGGTTTATATACATTTTTATCTATATCTCCTTCTCCCGAAAAAATAGATACAGTATCTGTTCTGGAATTAAAACTTCCAACGGTTATTACTTTACTTGCTGTTCCCGGTACAGTTACCGTTAAATTCTTATTTGATGCTAAAAATCTAGTATCTTTGCTTATTCCCTCTGAAGTTGGTAAGTATATATTAATATTTCCCATGACTACTTTAATAGGTGTAAATATTAACTTCCATATTCCTGGGTTAATATTAATATTTGAACTCATCTGAATAGTAACTCTTCTTAGAAGAGAATATGGTGATATTGGATAAAAATACCCCCTTACCCTAGTACCTCCTAACACATTTCTAATCTCTCCTGATGTTAATGATATTTGTTGGCTTTTTACATTTGATGGACTAACTAATTGAACACTAAAATTATCTACAAAATCTGGCCATATATTTAAATTCAATATTTTTTCATTTTCTCCAACTACAAATTCAACCTCAACTTCTTTATCTTCTAACTGTATATTTTTATGACCATCTTTATCTCCATTATTTCCAGCTGCTACGACTATATTATTCTTCCAAAATGAACACATATCATCTATATACTGCTCAAATAAAGATAACCCTCTATGTGAACCTTCATTACTTCCATAACTTATATTTATAGCTACTGGCATTTTTAGATCTAAAGCTCTGTCTAGTATAAACTTTATAGCTCTCATGAACTCTGTACTTTTAGAAAATACATCCGTCAATCTTTTACCAACTCTTACAACTATCAAATTAGCTTCATTTGCAATTTGACATGCTATTCCAGATACATGAGTCCCATGTGTACTCGTTGGAGATATTGGTATGCTAATTTCTCCTTTTATAGCTTTATTTATATCTTCATTTGTATATAATGTTCCATCTTTAAAACCACTTGGCGGGTTTCCTTCTACTGATTGATCCCAGTAATATAATATTTTTGAATTTCCTTTTTCATCTTTAAATTCATCTAACCTGTAATCTATTCCAGAGTCTATAATTCCAAGAATTGTTCCTTTTCCCGTTAATTTATTTGTGCTTTTAAATCTTGTTATACCTGTTCTTGAAAAACTTTGTACATCTTGAGTTGTTAGTATAAATGGTTTTTCTATATACTCTATTTGAGGATAATTAAGTAGCATATCTATGTTTTCTAAATTATTAGATGTTATTATTGCATAGTTGTATCCTAATAGTTCTACATACACACCTAGTTCCTTTGATAATGATAAAACATCCCCATTATATCTGACTATTACTTCATATTCTATAAAAAACACCCCCTTTAAAAATAAAGATGTACTTTTTCAAATTTATTTAATTTTTATTTTTATTAATATATATATTCATAATACTTTTATTGTATAATACATATATTAATTTAATTTTTTATTATTGAAATTTTTGGAAAGGATGTGTTTTTTTGAAAAACAAAAAAATTTATTTGAATGTAGTTCTTACTGTTGCAGTTTCTTACATAATTATAAAATTTATAGATAACTACAAATATTTTTTTAATACGTTTGAATTGTTACTTTCATTACTTACACCATTTATAATGGCATTTGTATTGGCTTATATCTTTACGCCTATTGTAAACTTTTTAGAATCTAAGGTAAAATTAAAACGTGTTTATGCTCTATTTATAACTTATGGAATTTTAATATTTGCAATAGGTTCTTTCATATTTTTCACAGTACCTATTATAATAAGCAGTTTAGCAGATATTGTTAATGAATTCCCACTTTATGCAAGTAAAACTCAAGATTTTTTCACTCAAATGGGCGATACTCTAAAAAATGTAGATCCTAAAACATTAAAGGAAATAGGAGATAAAATGTTTTCAGCTATGCCTCAAATTAGCAATCTCCTTATAGGGTATTTAGGTCAAATTTTCTCAACTACATTTTCTATATCTAAGTTTTTAGTGCAATTTGTATTATCATTTATTATTTGTTTTTATATCATACTTGAAAAAGAAAAGTTTTTCAATTTTTATAAAAAAACACTTTGTATATCTTTCGGTAAAAAAAATACTGAATTTATTTTAAACCTTGGACATACTTTAAATGATAATATAGGTAAATACTTTGCAGGAAAAATATTTGATTCATTCATAGTTGGAGTTATATCAAGTATCGGTCTTTACTTTATAGGATCTCAATATGCACTTCTATTTGGAATTTTAATAGGATTTATGAATATGATTCCATATTTTGGTCCCGTAATAGGTATGACACCTGTCGTTATTATCAACTTATTTTACAGTCCAAGCATAGCAGTATTTTCTTTAATTTATCTAATATTAGTCCAACAAGTTGAAATTGCTTTTATAGAACCTAAAATAGTTGGAGGTCAACTTGGACTTAGTCCATTTTTAACTATATTGGCAGTTACTATAGGTGGAGGATTTTTTGGAATCCCAGGTATGATTCTTTCAGCTCCATTTATGGGAGTTATAAAAATATATTTAGGAAGTTTTGTTGATCGTAAATATAATGATATAACTAAATAAAAAGTATGCTAAAATAGCATACTTTTTTTATTACAATTTAGTAACCTTAAGTAACAAGTATGTAACTGTTATAATATAAATGATTTATGGTAATATTTATATATAAACAATTTATATATTTGAAAAGAGGGAATGATATGAAAAAATTAGTTGTTGTTTTATGTGTGTTATGTAGTGGTTTATTTTTTACTAATCCAATTTTAAAGTCAGTATTTGCAAATAATGAACCAAGCCAAAATAAACAGGTTGTAAGTATTCCTCAAAAATCTCAAGATAATGTTAAACCTGAAGAAACATTAAACACTAATAATGCAACTACAGATGTGAAAAATGTAGATATTGAAGATACAACATCTACAAATGAAAATGAAAATAATCAAAATGACAAAAATAAAAATAGCGATAGCATAAAAGATGTATCAGTAGAAAAAAATACTACTGATAATAATATAAATAGTGAAAATAACACTGAAGTTAAAGAAAATGAAAACATTAATTTAGAAATTGTTGAAACTCCATCTCCTACTACTGATACTACTACTGATGAAAGTATAGTTGTAAAATCATTAACTAAAGAGGATGCCTTAAAAATACTAATGGATATGAATCCAAACTTAACATATGACTATAAAGGTGATGAAAATACATTTACCAGTTTAAAAGATAAAGGTCTTTCTGGATATGTTTTTTTACCTAACATAGATACTGACTTAGGATATTTTGTAGATAAAAATACATCTAATGTGTATTACTTCCATCCAAGTGGTTATTTAGAGAAAATAAAATAATAAACAAATAAAATAGAGTGCATGGATTTTACCATACACTCTATTTTTATTTATAAACCTTCCTCCGGTTTAGTTTCTGGTTTAACTTCTGGTTTACTTTTAATTATGCTTAAAACCTTACTGTTTTGACTTGAAGCATCTCCTGTTTTTGCTACAACATATACATCTAAGTTTATCTCTTCACCTTCATTAATAGGAATCTTTATATTATTGTCGCTTATACCGTATTGATAAAGTTCAAATCCTCCTCCAGGCGATGTTATATTATTTCTAATATAAATACTATATGTGCAGTCAAATTCATTTAATTTATCCCATGAAATATCAATACTATTATCTTCATTTACATGAGCAGATAAGTTTTCAACTTGATAATTATCTATCTTATCTGGATTTTTATAGCTTTCACTTATATTTATAATGTTACTCTTTTGAGTATACTTACCTTCACTTTTTCCTACTACATATATATCTATATTAGGATCTTGTATATCTTTTAAGTTTACAGTTATTTTAGTTTTTATTTTCTTATCTTTACCTAATTCTTCTTTGTTTATCTTAACAGATTTAGATAAACTAAAGTCTTTATCTCCAAGCGAATTATTTTTTAAGTATACTTCATAGTCTTCTATATCCTCTAAGTAATCCCATTTTAAAGTTATTTCTAAGTTATCTCCAACTATAGTTGAAGTTGCATCTAAATTTTGTACTTGTTTAGATTCAACACTTTCTTTTAATACATTTACAGTTATAATTTTACTTTTTCCACCACAAGTAACTTTAATTTTTTCAGTTCCTTCTCTAATACCTTTTATAGTTCCATCACTTGTTGATAAACTTATAGCTCTTGCTATTGGCATCTTAAATCCAACTAACTCATATGTTATTTTAGGATGTTTTAAATTTTTTGGTGATGTTTCAACTTTAGCATCAATATTTTTTTCTTCATCTATTCTAATATTGATACTATCATTTACATATATTTCAGAAACTTTAGCTTGTATATTAAAATTATACTCTTTTACCTTGTCTCCTGATCTTATATATAGTTTTGATTTTCCCACACCTATAGCTTTGAGTGTGTTATCTTCTATTTTTAAAACGTCTTCATTTGATACTTCATATGTGTATTTTTCTTTATCATGAAAATCAAAGTCAACATCAACACTTACATCTATTGGGGAACTATCTCCTACATACTTAAGGTCACCAATAGCTACATCTAGGCTTTCAACCTTAGGCTTTACAACTCTTATAGTAGCTTTTCTTATAGCTCTACCATCTTTGGTTATCATAATTGCTGAATATCCTTCTTTTACACCCGTTATAGTATCGCCTTTCACATCTAAAATATCATTATGTGATGCTTTATATTCTATCTTAGGATCTGATGCATACGGTGGTATAATTATGTATTTTCCACTACTTATTTTTATAGAATCTCCTAATTTGATTACATATTCATCTATATTTTGAATGTAATTTCCTTTTGATATGCTTAACTCTATACCCTTTACTAGTGGACTTATAACTCCATATTTGAAAAGAAAATATTGCCCTATAAAGCAAATAAACACAGCTATCACAATAAAATAAATCCGTTTTCTTTTCTCCCTCCAAAAATTCATAAAGCCACTTCCTTATTAATATAAAGGACTGTCTTTATGTGACAGTCCTTTATATAAAATTTCTTACTAAAATTATATACCATAATTAATAATTTTAAAACTATTTAGAAATATTTTCTGTTTTTTATTTAAATCAACTTACTTTACTTACTGATTTTGATGTTTTTTTTGAATTTAAACTGATATTAAAGTAAGCTATTATATCACTACGTTTTATTATTCCTATAAATATGTTTTGATCATCTACTACAGGAATAAAATTTTGATGTTTAGCTAAATCTATTAAACTTTCCATGTCTGAACTAGCAGATACAGTTTCGTAGTTGTTATATTTATTAATATCTTTTATGCTCATGGTTTCTAGCGAATCAATATTTAACTCATATTTTTCATTTTTAAAATCGTTTTTTATTTTCCAAAGTATATCGCCTTCTGTTATTGTTGATACATATTTTCCTTGATCATCTATAACTGGAATAGATGTATACCTGTTGTCCTCTAGTTTTTCAATAGCTTGTCTAATCGTATAGCAATCATGTAAATATTTAACTTCACTTTTAGGCGTAATAAAAAATAGTATATTCATATTTTTCCCTCCAATTTGCCTAACTATATTATTCATATAAATTATATATATTGTTTATGAATACAATATGAATTTTTAGAGAAATTATTATATTTTAATATACTAATTATATTTTAAAAGCTCACAGCAAGTTTTTACTGTGAGCTTTTTATTAATTATTTTATGCACTAACTTTATTTGCTACTAAAATTGCATTTGCAACATATGAAACTAAATCAACTGTTCTACATGAGTATCCCCACTCATTATCATACCAAGCTACTACTTTAACCATATTTCCATCATTAACCATAGTCGACAATCCGTCTATTATCGAAGATTCTGATGTTTGCTTATAGTCTATAGATACAAGAGGTAAATCTGAATATCCTAAAACTCCATTTAATTCTTTCTTCGAAGCTCTTTCTAAAGCTTTATTTACTTCTTCTTCTGTTACATCTCTACTAAATTCACAAACTAAGTCAACCATAGAAACACTAGGACTTGGAACTCTAACTGCAAATCCATTTAATTTTCCTGATAAATCAGGTAAAACTTTAGCCACAGCTTTAGCTGCTCCTGTAGTAGTTGGTATCATAGAAATACCTGCACTTCTTGCTCTTCTAAGATCTTTATGTGTTTTGTCTAATATTTGTTGGTCATTAGTATACGCATGTATAGTTGTCATTAATCCTTTATTTATTCCGAACTCTTCATCTAAAACTTTAACTACTGGTGCTATACAATTTGTAGTACAAGAAGCATTAGATATTATATGATGTATATTATTATCATATTCATTTTCATTAACTCCCATAACTATAGTCTTATCTTCATTTTTACCCGGTGCTGTTATTATTACTTTTTTAGCTCCTGCATCTATATGTTTTTGTGCATCTTCTTTTTTTGTGAATTTTCCAGTAGATTCTATAACTATATCTATTCCTAATTCTTTCCAAGGTAAATTTTCTGGATCATTTTCTTTTAATACCTTTATCTTACTTCCATTTATTATAATATTTTCTTTATCATCCGTATCTACTTCTCCTCTAAATACACCGTATGAAGAATCATAAGTAAATAAATGAGCTAATGTTTTAGCATCACTTCTAGCATTTATAGCAACAATTTCAAAATTATTAAAATTGTTTTCCTTAGCTATTCTTAAAACCATTCTTCCTATTCTTCCAAATCCATTAATCGCAACTCTTGTCTTCATTATCGAGTCCTCCTCATGTTATATATTAATTTATAGTATGTTTTATTTATTTATTTAGTGTACTCTTTTTAACACTTCTCACTTATATATATAACACTTTATGTTATATAGGTCAACACTTTCAAGAAAAATATCTATATAATGACAAAAAAATATTGCTTGATAAAAATCAAGCAATATTTTTCATTTAGAATTTTCTTCTATTTTTTTGTTTAATCTTCCTAACATGTTTTTTGAAAATTTAGCTATGTCTGTTGGTACTCCAACACTTGTTGCTAATATTGTGTAGCACTCTATAGCTCTCTTATAATCTTTCTTTCCTGCATAAGACTTAAACGCTTCTTCTGATAAGGATTTACACGCAATTTGCATTCTTTCATATCTTTTTTTCAAATCTATTCCCCCTGTGAAAATAGTATATATCTATATATATGTTTCTCTTTGTACTATTTCCACTAAAAATAGATTTTTATTACTTCATTACTTCTTCTAAACAATCATAAAATGAATCTACAATATTATTAGCATGTGGTTTTAGACCTTCTTCTGAATAAGTAAATGTATATGAATTATTATATTTCTCAAACATACTCAAGTCATTCCATGAATCCCCTATTACAAATACATTTTCTTCTTTCACTCCATAATTTTCTAAAACCCTAGAAATTCCAGAGCCTTTAGAAGTATTTTTAGGAACTATATCAATAAATGATAAGTTTCTATATACAGATACTTTATCTGAGAACTTATTTTCTATATCAGTTTTTTTATCATTAGCTTTATTTATGCATTCATCTTTAATATCGATACCTACTAAATTTGCACAATATTTGTTTTTATAAAAATCTTCTTCCTTTATTTTTATTACATTCATTTTTTCAGACATATCAGCAGAACTTATAACTGGGTGTGTATTATATCCATCTATAATATACAAATTTTCACCATCCGCAAAATAGAAGTTATATACAGTATTATCTTTTGCTTCTTCAAATAAAGCTTTGATAATGTCGTCATCTATGTTTTGGTTGTGTATTATATTGAAATCTTTATCTAAAACTATAGATCCATTACAAAGTATGAATCCATCTACTTCTATATCATATTCCTGAAAAAGGTGCTTTACTCCTCCTAAGTTACGCCCTGTACATAATAAAAATGCATTCCCTTCTTCTCTAAACTTTTTTATATACTCTAAACTTTTTTCATGTATAACTTGATTTACATAAAGTGTACCATCCACATCTGATGCCAATAATTTTCTCATATAACCTCCCAATTTTAACATTTTAAGTTTAAATTTATTTTTTATAATAATATTCCATTACATTTTTAACCATAGCTGTAGGTATATGACTACCTCCTCTATCTTTTACATCCTCTATAATCATAGATATTGCCAATTTACCCTCATCTGTATCAACAGCAGCAAACCATCCATTTTCAGTTCCACTTGTATCATCTTTACTATTTTTTATTTCTGCTGTTCCGGTTTTACCAGCTATATTAACTCCATCAATTTTAGCTACATGACCTGTTCCCTCTTCATCATTTATAACAGATGAAAAACAATTTGTAAGTACAGGTAGGTTTTCTTTTTTTATAGCTTCTTTATATAACTTTGGTTCAGAAGGTTTAGTTATATCTAGTTTAGGCATCATTATATCACCCTCATTTCCTAAAGTTGAATATATCATAGTCATATTTAAAGGTGTTGTTAAAACTTGTCCTTGACCATATCCTGTAGCTGCAAGTAATGATTTATCATCTAACTTTCCATTATTAGAAATTTGTGATTTTTGTATAGGGTATCCAAATTTTAATTCTTCTCCTATACCAAATTTTTCAGCACCTTTTACAAAGTTTGCTCCACCTATTTCAACTGCTGCTTTAGCAAAATATATATTATCTGAGAATTTAGTTGCATCTTCTAAATTAACCGGTCTTCCTGGATCTGTAACTCTAGTTACATTGTATTCATCCCAAGTTTTACCTTTTATATCTATTGCTTTATTTGGATCTATAGCTTTATTATCAAGTCCAATAGATGCTGTTACAAGTTTCATTGTTGATCCTGGCGAATATGCATTTTTAAATCGTCTTTCTAATTGAGAGTTTGAACTTGCTTCCCATTTAGCTTTTTCACTTTTAGTTATATATGTAATATAACTATTTGGATCAAATGATGGTGAACTTACCATAGCTAATACCTCTCCTGTTTTTGGATTAGTAGCTACACTTGCTCCTTTTTCACCTTTCATTTCTTCATATACTTTCTTTTGTAAATCAAGGTCTATAGATAATTTTACATCTTCTCCATTTTTAGCTTTTTTCTCCGCTATAACATCTTTTTTACCATCTGGCTTTAATATATATATCTTACCACCATCTATAGCTCTTAATTTATTTTCATATACTTCTTCTATTCCACCTATACCAATTTTACTAAACTCATTATATCCTTTATCTTTGTTTTCTTTAAGTTGCTGTGCTGTTATATTTCCTGTATATCCAATTAAACTTCCTATAGCTTCCCCACCATTGTAAACTCTTTCGTTTTTATCTGAAATAATTTGAATTCCTGGTATTTGAAGTAATTTTTCAATTTTTTCTGTATCTGAATCTAGTAAATTAACAACATAGATTGCATGTTCAGGATTTTTATTTTGAGCTATTTTATCTTCTATGTATTCCTTGCTTATATCTAAAATATTAGCCATTTCATCTATTTTGCTTGATTCATTCCCATCATTAAATTTGTTTATGTTTATTTGTACTTGCTTTAATTCACCTTCCCCTGCTAATATATTACCATTTCGATCATATATAGTTCCTCTTTTACCTTTATATGCATCATTTTCAATACCTACTTTATCTCCCTTTTTCATTTGAGGAAGTATTAAGCTTTCATTCCATATTATTTTATACTTACCATCATCTTTTATGATTTTCATTTTGCTATCAGATGATTCTATTTTACCTCCAATAGTATCCATAGATACTTTTACATTAAAATCTTTATCTACTTCTACATCCCCCTCTTTAGATACACTTATATCATTTGCTTTTATAAGATTATATGTTTTTTCATATTCCTGTACAAATTCTTCTTTACTTATATTTGATTTAGAGTCTGTTGATAACATAGAATACATCTTGTTAAAATCTTCTTTATTCCAATATTGTACATATTCATTAAACGTTTGCTCTGCTTTAGATTTCGATGAACATCCAACTAACAATGTAAAACTCATTACAATTGCAATGTTAATAAATATCAATTTTTTATTAATTTTTTTCATACTTACTCCCCTATCCACTTATTTTTTGTCATATTACTTATATACTAATACCCAAATTACCACTCCTTTTAGTAATTAAATTTATCCCTTTATATATTTCAAAAAAATAAGTACTTACTATGTAAGTACTTATTTTAATTAAGCTAATACTGGTTCACTTTCATCCTTACTTTCATTGTCTTCATCATCTTTGTCATTATATATAATACTTATAATTTTTCCACTTATCGTTACAGCTATAAGTGAAAATAATATTTGTTTAAAATCTAAATATACTAGGGACATCAATAAAACTATTCCATCACTTATCAAATATATATGATTAACTTTAAGTGGTGTAAATTTATTTCCTATAAGTGCTATTACATCATCTCCACCTGATGCTCCTCCACCTCTTACAACCAATCCTACACCTATTCCTACAGCTATTCCTGCCAATATACTTGCAATCAACATATTTTCTTCTAAATTTGGAATTATAAATCCAATACTTTCAAATAAATTATATGTTGTTGAAAATGTAATAGTCGATATTATTGAATATAATAAAAATTTTTTCCCAAAAAATTTCATTCCTAAGGCAAATAAAGATAAATCAATTACCAAGCTTGTAAATGATGGAGATATATCAAATACATTCTTAATTAATAACAATAAACCTAAGACTCCACCTTCGGTTATACTATTTTGATAATTAAAATTATAACTTCCAAATGCTAGTATTGTGGCCCCTATAATTATAATCCCAATACGTTTTAACTCTGACCGCAAAATATCACTCCTGTTTTGTATTAAATTTTACTCTTACATTAATTATATAACTTTACTTAAAATAATGCACTCATTTTCAGAAATTTTCATATCCTAAAAAAGCAAAAAAACTTAAATAAATTATCTAAGTTTCTTTACTTTTTTTCTTTTTCTTTTTTTATTTCTTCCTAATTGTTCAACCGTAATATCATTTATAATATCTTCATTTGCAGCTTCATCTACAATAATTTGTTCTTGCGATTGGTTTACCTGGTTAGCTTTTTTTTCAAACCCACGTTTAGTTCTAAGTAATGCTAAATCTGATGATACTTGACTTAAAAACACTAAGAAAAAATCTAAATCATCATCATTTAATTCTTCCGATATAGCATATGCTAATGTAGAAGATAGTATCACATAATCTGCATATGTATAATTTGATAAACCAAAGTTTTTTTTATCATTTTTACAACTAGATTTAACAATTTTATTATTTGAACTAGTGACTTTATCTTGATTATTTTCCATAAATCACCTCTTAAAAGTACCCTCTAGTAATATTATACATATGCAAATTTTAATATTTTTATTAACTTATATTTATTTTGCTAATATTTCTACGCCATCTTCCGTTACTAATATCATATGTTCCCATTGAGCTGAAAGTGAGTTGTCATCTGTATACGCAGTCCATTCATTATCTGCATCTATATATAAATCATATCCACCTTCATTTATCATTGGCTCTATTGTAAATATCATTCCTGGAACTAATATCATACCTTCATTTTTGCTTCCATAATGGAATACAAAAGGATCTTCATGGAATTGTAGTCCTATTCCATGACCTCCAAAATCTCTGACAACTGAATATCCATATTTTTCAGCATGAGTTTGTATAGCAGATCCTATATCTCCTATATGCCCCCATGGTTTAACAGCTTTTATTCCTTCTTCTAAACATTCCTTAGTTACTTCAACTAATTTTTTAGCTTTTTCACTTACATTCCCAATCATAAACATTCTTGATGCATCTGAATAATATCCATTATATATAGTTGATACATCTACATTTATTATATCTCCATCTTTTAAAACTACATCTTCACTTGGTATACCATGACAAATTTCAGAGTTTATAGATGTACATACACTCTTTGGAAATCCTCCATATCCAAGAGGTGCTGGTGTAGCTCCCTGAGATACAGTATATTCATGAACTATTTTGTTTATATCTTCTGTAGTCATACCTTCTTTTATATTTTTTCCTACCAAATCTAACACTTCATTATTTATTTTAGCACTTGCCTTTATATTTTCAATTTGTTCTTTATTTTTTATAATATCGTGTGTTGGAACTTCATATCCCGCTCTTTTTAGCTCTACCAATTTAGCATCAAATTCCATATGGCACTTTTTATATTTTTTTCCGCTTTTGCACCAACAATCATCATTTCTATTTATATTCATAAAATCATCTCCTTACATAGTCTACATTAAATTATACTACGTTAAGTTAATAATTGCTAATAATTTTCAAAATAAAACAACCTTATAAAGTATAATCATAAGGTTGTTTTATTTTGAAAATTCATTGTATTATCTTTACTATATTGTAGTTATATTTTTTATTAGATTTATTTTTTTCTTTATAATAATCTTTATATATCAAAGCTATTGTAAATGAAATACATCCAAAAATAACTTTATAAACTAAACTCTGTTGACTTAGTATCATAGATATATAGTTTCCAAATAAGATTCCAATTATGGTAAATAATATTGGCTGTATATAAAAAATATATATCAGCTTAATAATTTTTATTGTATCTACTTCTATATAAACTTCTTGCCCAATATTTGCACCTAAATCATTATTAACACTTACTATATGTTTCTTATTTCCTTGGCAATCATAATAAAACTCATGTTTTTTATTATGATTAATTTTTACTTCAGCACTATTTTCATTTGAGTATATAACAAATCCTTTTTGTTGTTTCTTCATAACAATTCCCCCATTTTTTGGCTAGTGCTTGCCTTTATTATATTTTATGGTTTATTAATGAAAATTGTTACTTTATAAAAAAAATAGCGTACTAAGTACGCTATTTTATATTTATTTCACTTTAGAAATTATTTTTTTAATCATAATAATTAAAAATGGTATTATAATGTATAGCATTGTTGTTGCTGCTGAAACTACACCTGAATCATTTACAAGTAAAGTTACTACTGCACCAGCACTTATAGCTATTAAAGCCTTTTTAAAGAATATATCATTATCCATTAATTTTTTAAATATATTACCATAAATTATTCTAATTATTAATATTCCTAAAATACCAATATATATTATATTAACCCATGCACTATTTTGCATTAGTTTTATATTCATAGATATTTTTCTTGCAAATGTTTCTATTATAGCGCTTGGTCCACTAACTAATATTTGATTAATAAATAAAGATAGATGAGACTCCGATCCACTTAATATATCTATTGCTGCAAAACCTATAACTACCACCCCTGCTCCACACAGTATTAATATAGCCTTTTTAAAATCTATTTTTATATCAAATATAAGCATTGTAAATAATATTAATGCAACACTTTCAGATATTGCTGATCCTACATTAGCTCCCATTACTGGCGATGCACTTACAAATAATATTACACATGATATTATTGGTACCATTATTTTAGGTAACTTATTAAATTTAATTAAAATAGCCATAGCCATTATAGATGCACCTATTGTTATACCTTGATATTCATTTCCTATACCATAGTATCTAGCTCCTACTATTGCATCATAAGACATTATACTATTTTTCATAAGATAAGAACCTAAAAGAGAGTCTGCTATAATTACTACAATAGATATAGTTGCATAAAATGCAATTTGTTTTATGTCATCTTTGAATATCCATTTACTTATAATATAAATACCTATTGCTATAATTCCAATTGATACATATATACCAATCGGTGTATTTAAATTTAATATAGGAGCTAATAAAAATGCAAGGGGAAGTATTAATCCAAACTTAGAAACTTCTTTTAATCCATTACATACTTTATCATAATTCTCTTTAAATTTACTTTGTAGTGGTTTTTTTAATGCTAATAAAGCTACCACTAAAACTAATATTATTGAAACTGTATTTGTGAAAAATTGTATTATGCTACTTCTTACATTAGATATACTGACAATTTTGCTATACTCACTAGTCATAAATCCTATATTATCATCCATTTTTATAGTTTCTAATTCTCTACCAACCATATATTCAGATGTTAAATTGTAATTTGCAAGTATGTCAGCGCCAATATCCACATTACCAATTATACCATCTCTTCTTGTCGTAGCAGATGTTAATATCCCTTTTCCTTCTCCATCAAACTTTATTACTGGAGATAACCTTCTTTTGTTTTTATAATCTATATCTTTAGGGAAAGGACTAATTACATAAACTTTATCATTTGAATCTATATTATTAAATAAATCTTTTAAATATAAATTTATATTTTTATGTATTTCCTTTTCCATATCTTTATAAGTATTCTCGTTTAAGTATTGTTTATATAAATCTAATCTATATGTATCTCCTAATTCTACAAATAATACATCACTTTCATTTAAGTATTTTTGAGTCTCGCTTTTTAACTTATTGTAATCCGTACCTAATCCAAATGGCATTTTATTGTTAACTTTATTTATATCATCAACATTTCCGCTATCTATCCTGCCATAGCTATCCATTGCCATAGCACCTATATTTCTATTTAAATCTTTAGCTTCTAACCCAGTATCTGCATTTCCTAAAACAGAAACTTTCATGTTTTTTTCATTTAAAGTTTGTCCTAGTGCACCTAGTGTAGATCCATATTTTCCACTATCTACATTACTATTTATAGATAAGTTTATAGCCGTGTCATTTACACCTTTAGCTTCTTTATCTGTAGCACTTTCATATAAAATTTTATTTTCATCATTTAAATTTTTAAAATCTTTAAAATCATCGCTATACGTATTTACTCTTCCTCCAGCACCTATACTTGCATATGATCGTTTATCGTCTGTTCCTTGATCGCCTCTTACATTCATAAGACCAATGTATCCACGTTTTTTAAGTTCATTTTTTAATGTTGGTATTTCTAAAAAATCTGATAAATTACTTCTGTTCATATTTATAACAATAGTTTTATTATCATTATTTGCAAATGCATCTATTGGTGTTATGCAAATTAGCATTATGAAAACCAAAACTAAAGATGATATTTTCTTCTTCACTTCTCCACCTCCAAATATATATAAACTCATTATAAATTATATTTAAGTTTTACACTATAGTATTACCTTAAATAAATTAAAAATTCTAAGTTAAATTTGTGTAAAATATTATAGGGAGATATTTCACACGAAAATATCTCCCTATAACCTAATATTTATATAACTCTTTTAGCTTTTACAAATGTTTTTTGCCAGTATGATGAATTCGAATTAGTAATTTTTACAACATCACCTTCTTGTGGTGCATGTATCATTTGTCCATTTCCTATATATATACCTACATGGTTAACTCCACCACTACCATCAGTACTTGAGAATATTAAATCTCCAGGTTGTAATTGAGATTGACTTACAGTTGTTCCTACATTAGCTTGTTCTCTTGATGTTCTTGGTAAATTCACTCCATTTTGACCATATACATAGTAAATTAATCCAGAACAGTCAAATGTACTAGGACCTTCTGCTCCCCATACATATGGTTTACCAAGTTGAGCTTTAGCTAAGTTAATTATAGCTTGAGTTTTATTTGGATTTACTGTTCCACCGTTACCTGTATCTCCTCCACCATTGTTAGAGTCACCTGATGTACTTAAGTATTGAGCACTTGCCCATCCAACTTGTCCATTTGATAACTTAATTTTAGACCATCCATTTGAATTTTCTAATATTTCTACAGTATTTCCTCTGTATACTTTACCTACTATACTATTGTTAGTTGATGGTCCGCTTCTTACGTTTAATGCACTAGCTGTTACCGTTGCTTTTTTTCCTGTTGATGGAGTTTCTGTGTTTCCACCATTGTTAGAATCCCCTGATGTGCTTAAATATTTTCCACTTGCCCATCCTATTTTTCCATTTGATAATTTAATTTTATGCCATCCATTTGAACTTGTAATTATCTCAACAGTATTTCCTTTATATGTTGTTCCTATTACACTGTTACTAGTTGATGGTCCACTTCTTACGTTTAATGCACTAGCTGTTACTGTTGCTTTCTTTCCTGCTAATGAATTATCTGAATTTGAGTTATTATTATCTCCACCATTATTTGATCCACCAGATAAGCTTATAAACTCTGCACTTGACCATCCTATATGTCCACTTTGAGTTTTTATTTTATGCCATCCATTAGAACTTTCTAATATATTTACAGTTTGACCTTGATAAACTTTAGTTATTTTACTATTACTAGTTGATGGTCCACTTCTTACATGTAATGCATCTGCTGTTACTGTTCCTGTTTTACCATTTGATGAAGTATTTGAGTTTGAATCTCCTGATACATTTATGTATTTTCCACTTCCCCAACCAATTTTTCCATTTGATAATTTTACTTTATACCACCCATTTGATGTTTCTAATATTTGTAATGTATTTCCTTTATAAACGTTACCTACTACTGAGTAACTAGTTGATGGCCCGCTTCTTATATTTAATGAACTAGCTGTTACTGTTCCTGTTTTTGTATCAGCAAATACAGCTGTTCCTGATAGTACTATACCTAATGATGTTACCGATACAGCTGTTGCAATTTTTCTATCAAACATACTTAATCTCCCTTCATTTATCACCTATACTAATTATTAAAAAATTTTCAAAATTTGTATTTTTTTTGTAACCTTTAAATCACATCAATCTCATATATTTTTATTTCATATACATCTTATACTTTCAATATGAATTTTTTGTGAATTTATGTATATTTTTCTATATTTAGTCTATTTTTCCTCGTATATTTTATATTATAACTTATTTTAATGTCATTTTTAATACATATATTAAATTTTTATAAAAAAAATAAACAAAATTAGATAAATACA
>NZ_JBOFKN010000080.1:0-18801 GCF_051657365.1 Paraclostridium sp. | reverse complement strand
AATACTAATATAATGAAGATTATATTTAATATGAGTCAACTTAAATTTAGTTTGAAATTAAAATTTCCAAATTGAAAAATTTTGAATAATTAAAAAATAATTATTCAAAATTTACACAAAATAGAAAAAACAGAAATTTTAAAATCTATATTAGGTATTGATAAAAGTTTTTAAAAGAAATATAATAATAAAATATAATTTAGAATTAAAATATTCATATTTCAAACAAAAAATATTTAGAGGCATATTAACAGTTTATTTAAACCAAATAAAAAACAAACCATGACGGTGAGGGATGCTATTTATGGATAAAAGTAAAAAATATATGCAGGCTCTTAGCATGCTTTCTTTAGTAAGCCAAGTTGGCCTAATGATAGTAATACCTATCTTAGGTTGTGCTTTTTTAGGAAAGTACTTAGATGATAAATTTGGAACAAGCCCGTTTTTATTGTTAATATTTTTATTATTAGGCATAGGCGGAGCTTTTAGTGGAGTTTATAAAACACTTATTGTATATACTAAAAGGAAGTGATTAAATGAATAATACTTTAGAAAAACAAGTACGAGACGTAATAAAAGGTGTAGTCATAATTGATTTAATCGCAGCAATTCTAATTATTTTTTTATCAAGCTCTGCAAAGGAAATGCTTACAGGTCTTTTGTTTGGAACGATAATAGCTATATTGAACTTTAAGTTATTAGCTATATCACTTCAAAAGTCAGTAACATATCCTCCTACTAAGGCTCAAATCTACTCAACGAGTAGGTACATAATAAGAATGTTTATAGTGGGTGTGGTTTTATTTGTTTCGGCAAAGTCACCACATATAAATATTATTGGAACTACCATAGGCTTATTGAGCACTAAGTTTTCTATATTAGGCAAAACAGTAGTAATAGATAAACTTAAAAGAAAGGAGGCGTAATTATGCAACAAGCTAAATTTATACTTTACATGGGTAATTTTAAATTAAGTGATACAGTTATAACAAGTTGGATAATATTAGCAGGTCTTGCTTTAGCATCTTACTTATTAACTAGAAACTTAAAGAAAGTTCCAACTAGTAAAGTACAAGTATTTTTAGAATTTGTAATAGGTGGATTTGATAAATTTGTAAAAGATACTATGGGTCCAACTGCAATAAAAGAACTACCTTTTATGGTGCCGTATCTAGGAAGTTTATTCTTATTCTTTGCAGTATCAAACCTTATAGGACTGTTAGGATTTAGATCACCTACAACAGACTTAGACACTACACTAGCATGGGCATTAATAACATTCTTTATGATTTATTATGCAGGTGTAAAGAAAAAAGGTATAGGAATGTTCAAGGAATTACTTGAGCCAATACCATTTTTATTACCACTTAATATAATAGGTGAATTAGCAAAACCTATATCATTAAGTTTCCGTCCATTTGGTAATATATTAGGAGGATCTGTTATAATGGCGCTGTTATATGAATTCTTAGGATTTGTATCAACATCATTAACAGGTATAAATATACCTTTTGGACAATTAATAATACCAGTACCACTACATTTATACTTTGATATATTTGCAGGTTTATTACAGGCATTCATATTCATAATGCTTACAATGGTATTTGTATCAAATGCTACAGAGTAGTTGATATGTAACATAAAAAAATAATAAAATTATTTAAATTTTAAGGAGGAAACAATCATGGAAATGGCTATATTATTAGCAGGTTCAGCTATAGGAGCAGGTATCGCAGTTGCAACAGGTATAGGTGCAGGAATAGGACAAGGATTCGCTGCAGGTAAAGCTGCTGAGGCAGTAGGTAATCAACCAGAAGCGAAAGGTGAAATAACTCAAACAATGTTACTAGGAGCTGCAGTTGCAGAGTCTTCAGCAATATATGGTTTAGTTGTAGCTATAATACTTCTATTCGCTAATCCATTCACTTCAAAATTATAAGAAAATTAAAGTATAAGTCATCATAACTAGGAGGTGGGTAACCATCTCCTAATTACGAATTGTGATTAGTAGAAAGGAGGAATAAGGATGTTTGAATTAAAACCACTAATTGGAGTAACATATGAATTATTATTCCAATTAATAAATACATTCTTAGTGTTTGTTATTTTAAAGAAACTTCTATTTAAACCTGTTTTAGGAATAATAGAAGCTAGAAATAAAGATATTCAAACTAACTTAGCTCAAGGAGAGAAAACTAAATCTGAGGGTGAAAAGTTCAAAAAAGAATATGAAGAGAAATTAAGTTCTGCTAAAGATCAAGGACAAGAAATAATAAAGCAAGCTACTTTAAGAGCAGAGCAAAAATCAGAAGAAATAATATCTACAGCTAAAAATGAAGCTACAAGCATAAAAGAAAAAGCTAATAAAGATATAGTACAAGAAAGACAAAAAGTTATGAATGAAGTTAAAGATGATATATCTTCAATAGCTTTACTTGCAGCATCGAAGGTTATAGAAAGTGACCTAGATAAGTCTAAGCATGAAAAGCTAATAAATGACTTTATAAAAGAGGTAGGCGAAGCTCAATGATAAATATAATTGCTAGTAGATACGCTGAAGCCTTATTCCAAGTTGGAGAAGAGTCTAACTCAACTGAAAAGCTATATAATGAGCTAAAGGCTGTAGTAGATATAATAAAAGAAAACACAGAGTTTTCCAATATATTAAAATCTCCTATTGTTTCAAAGGAAGATAAGAAAACTTTACTATCTAATATATTTGGAGCTCAAATAGATAAAGAAATGTTAAATTTCATGAAAATATTAGCAGACAAAGATAGATTATCTTTTCTAGCTAGTATACAAGAAGCTTTTAAAGCTTTATTAAACAAGAAAAATAATATCTTAGAAGGAATTGCTATAACAGCAGTTTCTATGAAAGAAGATGAAGTTAAAGCGCTTCAGGCTAAGCTTTCAACTAAGTACAATAAAACAGTTATTCTAAAAAATGAAGTAGATGAGTCTATACTAGGCGGAGTTTTAGTTAGACTTGGAAACGAAGAGATAGATGGAACAGTTAAGAATCGTTTAGATAAGATGAAGGAACAACTATCTCAAGTAATATCTTAGGAGGGCGGTGAACCCATGAATTTAAGACCAGAAGAAATAAGTGCTATAATAAAAGAGCAAATAAAAAGCTACGAAAATAAAGTAGAGTTAACAGATACAGGAAGTGTTTTAAAAGTTGGGGACGGTATAGCTAGTGTTTACGGATTAGAAAAAGCTATGGCTGGAGAATTATTAGAGTTCCCAGGAAAAATATACGGAATGGCTCTTAACCTTGAAGAAGAAATGGTTGGGGCAGTTATATTAGGAGATGACTCTGGAATAAAAGAGGGAGACATCGTAAAAAGAACTGGTAATATAGTTCAAGTTCCAGTTGGAGATGCTATGATAGGTAGAGTTGTAAACTCACTAGGGCAACCAGTTGATGGAAAAGGACCTATAAATACTGATAAATTCAGACCAGTTGAATCAGAAGCTACTGGAATAATGGCTAGAAAATCAGTTCATGAGCCATTACAAACAGGAATAAAAGCTATCGATGCCATGATACCAATAGGTAAAGGACAAAGAGAGCTTGTTATAGGTGATAGACAAACAGGAAAAACATCTATATGTATAGATACAATACTTAACCAAAAAGGTAAAGATGTTATATGTATATATGTTGCAATAGGACAAAAACGTTCAACTGTTGCACAAGTTGTTAATACATTAGAAAAGAACGATGCTATGGATTATACAATAGTAGTATCTGCTACAGCATCTGAATCTGCACCACTTCAATTCTTAGCACCATATGCTGGAGTTACAATGGGTGAAGAATTCATGTTCAATGGAAAGCACGTATTAATAGTATATGATGACTTAACTAAGCATGCTGTTGCATACAGAGAGATGTCATTATTACTTAAGAGACCACCAGGTCGTGAGGCTTATCCTGGAGACGTATTCTATTTACACTCTAGATTATTAGAAAGAGCTGCTAAGCTATCAGATGAATTAGGAGCGGGTTCTATAACTGCATTACCTATAATAGAAACTCAAGGTGGAGACGTTTCTGCTTATATACCAACTAACGTTATATCTATAACAGATGGTCAGATATACCTTGTACCAGAATTATTCTACGCAGGAATAAGACCTGCAGTTGACCCTGGTATATCAGTTTCAAGGGTTGGAGGTTCAGCTCAGATAAAATCAATGAAGAAAGTTTCTGGACCATTAAAGCTTCTTTATTCTCAATATAAAGAGCTTGCAGCATTCTCTCAATTCGGATCTGATTTAGATGAAGATACTAAGAAGAGACTTGCTCAAGGGGAAAGAATAGTTGAAGTTCTTAAGCAAGGTGAACATCAACCGATGAATGTTGAAAATCAAGCAATGATTATATATGCTGTTGTAAATAACTTATTAGCAGATATACCTGTAAACAATATAAGAAGATTTGAATCTGAATTAATGGAATTCATAGATGCGAATTATCCACAAATAGGAGAAAAAATTCTTGCGAATGGAGACTTCTCTCAAGAATTAACAAACGCTATAAACGATTTCAAAAAGAAATTTGTTATAGAAGCGTAATCCTTTTTAAAAAAGGAGGTAACCCAATTGGCAGGAGCTGGAATGAAAGAAATCAAAGTTCGTATTGCTAGTGTTGAAAATACAAAGCAAATAACTAAGGCTATGGAATTAGTTTCTTCTTCTAAGTTTAGAAGAGCTAAAGAAAAAGCTGAAAGTTGTAAGCCATATTTTAACACTTTACAAGAAGCTGTTCAAAATATAGCTAAAAATACGAGTGGAGTTAAAAGTGAATTTCTCAAAGAAAGAGAAGTTAAAAATAAATGTTTCATAGTTATAGCTGGAGATAGAGGACTAGCAGGTGGATACAATTCAAATGTTTTTAAAACTTTAATTGCAGAATCTAAAGGTTTTTCAAATTCTAAAGTTATAACTGTAGGAAAAAAGGCAAGAGAATTTGTTAGCAAAAGAGATTTTGACTTAATAGAATCAATTGGTTCTGTTGAAGATGCTAACTACGAAGATATAATGAAAATATCAAAAATTATAATGGATTCTTTCCAAAATGGTGAAATAGATGAAGTAAAATTAATATATACAGAGTTTGTTTCTGCATTAAGTCAAGAACCAAGAGTATCAAGACTATTACCAATAGCTATAGATAATACTCAAAAAGAAAAGAAGAGTGGAGCTGCAGTACAGTACCTACCTTCTGCAGACGCTGTACTTGGTTTCATAGTTCCTAAATATGTTTCTGGAAGCATATATGGAGGTATAGCTGAATCTTATGCTTCTGAGCAAGCAGCAAGAAGAACAGCGATGGAATCAGCAACAGATAATGCTAACGAAATGATATCTAATTTAGAGTTACAATATAATAGAGCAAGACAAGCTGCAGTTACTCAAGAAATATCTGAGATAGTTGCAGGAGCTTCTTCAGCTCAATAAATAAGGAGGTTAGGACATGGCAAACATAGGTAAAATAGTTCAGGTTATCGGGCCAGTAGTTGACGTAAAGTTCAATGATGAAAAAAGCTTACCTAATCTATTAAATGCATTAGAGATAAAGCACGGAGATAAGAAAATAGTTATAGAAGTTGCGCAACACGTAGGTGATGATACAGTTAGATGTATATCAATGAGTTCAACGGATGGACTTGTAAGAGGTATGGAAGTTGTTGATACAGGTGCAGCTATAAGTGTACCAGTAGGAAACGAAACTTTAGGAAGAATATTCAATGTATTAGGTGAACCAGTTGATGGTAAGGCAGCTCCAAAAGATGCTCCTAAAAGCCCTATACATAGACAAGCTCCTGCTTTTGATGAATTAAAGCCAGGTGTTGAAATATTAGAAACTGGTATAAAAGTAGTTGACTTACTAGCACCATATCTAAAAGGTGGTAAAATCGGTTTATTCGGTGGAGCCGGAGTTGGTAAAACAGTTCTTATACAAGAGCTTATAAACAATATAGCTACTCAACATGGTGGTATATCAGTATTCGCAGGTGTTGGAGAGAGAACAAGAGAAGGTAATGACCTTTATGCAGAAATGACTGAGTCTGGAGTTATAAAGAAAACAGCTTTAGTATTCGGACAAATGAATGAGCCACCTGGAGCAAGAATGAGAGTTGCTTTAACTGGTCTTACAATGGCTGAACACTTTAGAGATCAAGAAGGACAAGACGTTTTATTATTCGTAGATAATATATTCCGTTTCACTCAAGCAGGATCTGAGGTTTCAGCACTTCTTGGACGTACTCCATCAGCAGTTGGATACCAACCAACATTAGCTACAGAGATGGGTAGATTACAAGAGAGAATAACATCTACAAATAAAGGGTCTATAACATCAGTTCAGGCTGTATATGTACCTGCCGATGACTTAACTGACCCAGCACCAGCTACAACATTCACACACTTAGATGCAAAAACAGTTTTATCTAGACAAAAAGCTTCTCTAGGTATATTCCCAGCTGTTGACCCATTAGAGTCTACATCTAGAGTACTTGATCCAGCTGTAGTTGGAAAAGAGCATTATGAGGTTGCTATATCAGTTCAATCTATGCTTCAAAAATATAAAGAACTTCAAGATATAATCGCTATACTTGGTATGGATGAATTATCTGATGAAGATAAAGTTACAGTTAACAGAGCTAGAAAGATAGAGAGATTCTTATCTCAACCTTTCACTGTTGCTGAGCAATTTACAGGATTTGCAGGTAAGTATGTACCTGTTAAAGAAACTGTAAGAAGTTTCAAAGAAATATTAGAAGGTAAGCATGATAACTTACCAGAATCAGCATTCTTATTCGTAGGAAGCATAGAAGAGGCAGTTGAAAAAGCGAAGGAGAGTAGATAATAATGGCAAGTGAATTTGCGGTTAAAATTGTTACTCCTGAAAAAATCTTCTATGAAGGTCAAACAGAAATGATAATAGTTAGAACTACTGAAGGAGATAGGGGTATATTAAAAAACCATAGACCTTTAGTTTCAGGATTATCAGATGGGACTTTACGTATAAAAAAAGAAGGCAAATATAAAGATGCAAAAATATCTGGAGGATTCATACAAGTTGAAAAAGAGCAAGCTGTTATTTTAACTGAATCTGCAGAGTGGTTATAAAAAAAGACTAGAGATTATCTCTAGTCTTTTTTTGCATTTTAAATACCACTAGAAAGCAAAAAATATATTATTGTGGAACTGTTAAATAAAATAATTATGTAATAGTATTGTATTATACATATAATTTAATCTATTTAAATGGACTGAATATATTTAGGGATTCGTAACAAAATAATACTATGGTGAGACTTTGGAGGTATATATGAATATATTTGGTATCGGAATTGATATAGTAGAGATATATAGAATAAAAGATATAGTAGAGAAAAATAATAGGTTTACAGAAAAAATTTTTACAGAAAATGAAAGAAAGTATTTTGAAAGTAAAAATTTTAGGGTAGAAACTATAGCAGGGAACTTTGCAGCGAAAGAAGCAATAAGCAAGGCCTTTGGAACAGGAATAAGAAATTTTGAATTTAAAGATATAGAAGTAATTAGAGATGAAAAAGGAAAACCTATAGTTAAAACTTATAATAATTTAAAAGAAATGTGCATAGATTATAATGTTTTAGAAATAAAAGTATCCATATCTCATAGTAAAAATTATGCAGTGGCAAATGCTATTGTAATGGTTAAGGAGTGATATAAATGAAAACTAAACAAGCAAAAGATATAATGACTTCAAACGTGAAAGTAGCAAAAGAAGAAGACACTATAAAGGATATTGCTAATATTCTAATAACAGAAAAAATAGGTGGTGTTCCTGTAGTAGATGAAGATAATAAAGTTGTTGGAATTATTTCAGAAACAGATATAATGAAAAAAGAAAAATATATAAATCCTCCAGAATATATAACATTTTTACAAGGAATTATATGTCTTGATGATTTTAAAAAGATGGAACATGATATAAAGGATATAGCAGCTATAAAAGTAAAAGATTTGATGTCTAAAGAGGTTGTAAAAGTACATGAAGATGATACTTTTGATGATGTAGCAAATATAATGATAAAAAAATCTGTAAATAGAGTTCCAGTAGTAGATAAAGATAATAGAATTAAAGGAATTATTTGTAGATACGATATAATAAAATCTATGTATGAAAATTAGATTGTAGTAGTTTAGGAGGTGCTGTGTGAGATATAAGTGGACTATAATTATAGCTATAATTCTCGTTTTAACTTCTGTTGTAATAGGTTGTGAAAAACACAAGGCCACCAAAGAAGAAGCATACAAAGAATTTCAAGATAAAATATCTAAGATGGAATACTACAAATGCATAGCAGATGTAGAGGTTTTAGGTAATAAAAGTTCACAAAAATATTCGCTAGTACATGAGTATAATGGTTCTGGAAATTTTAAGTTGAAAGTTATAGAACCTAAGCATTTAAAGGGAAAAACTATAGAATATCAACAAAATAAGATAATTGTCACTAATCCAGATATAAAAGATAAACTGGTTATTCCTAATGTAGGAGAAGATAGTCAGCATTTATTCATAGGAGATTTTATAAAAAATTATCTGCAAGGGGAAGATGTAGAGATTGAGATGAAGGATGGATATTTAATACTTACAGTATCTATACCAGGAAACACTAAATATTTTAGTAAGCAGATACTTTATGTAGATTCTAAAAAAAATTATCCTGCTAAATTAGAAATAGTGGATCAAGAGGGGAATAATCGATTTATAGTTAATTATTCTAATTTTGAATACAAAAAATAGCAAGGAGACAAAAATGAATACAAGTATAACAGTTCCTACATGGGCGGAGATAAATCTAGATAATGTAAAATATAACTTAAAAAATATAAAAAAAATATTAAAAGAAGATACTAAAATTTGTGGAGTAGTTAAGGCTAATGCATATGGGCATGGAGCAGTGCAAATATCAAAACTATTAGAAAGAGAAAAGGTAGATTATTTAGCAGTAGCTAGATTGGAAGAGGGCTTAGAACTTAGACAAAATAATATAACCATCCCTATATTATGTTTAGGTTATATACCAGAATGTTCTTTGAAAGAAGCGGTAAAAAGTGATATAAGTTTAACTGTATTTTCATATGAAACTGCTTTATTCATAAATGAATTATCAAAGAAGGAAAATAAAATAGCTAAAATTCATATAAAAATAGATACAGGAATGGGTAGAATTGGATTAAAAGTTAATGATGATTCTATAAGTGAAATAATAAAAATAAATCAACTTAGAAATATATCTATAGAGGGAATATATACTCACTTTGCTACTGCAGATGAAAAAGACAAGGCGTATACTTACAATCAAATATATAAATATAATATAGTGATCAAAAAATTAGATGAACTAGGCATTAATATTCCAATTAAACATGTCTCAAATAGTGCAGCTATTATGGAATGTAATGACTTAAACTTCAATATGGTTAGGTGTGGAATCATACTGTATGGGCATTATCCTTCTGATGAAGTAAATAAAGATATAGTTAAAATTAAGCCAGTTATGACATTGAAAACAAGAATATCTCATATAAAAGAGTTGGAAAAAGACATGGGGATAAGTTATGGGCTTAAATATAAAACTAAATCAAATGAAAAAATAGCTACAATACCTATTGGATATGCAGATGGATTTACTAGAATGCAGAAAAATCCTAAAGTATATATAAAAGGTATGGAGTTTGATGTTGTCGGAAGGATATGCATGGATCAATGTATGGTAAAAATAGATAAAGAAATAGACATAAAAGTTGAAGATGAGGTTATAATATTTTCTGAGAGCGAAAATCAATGTATAGAAAAAATAGCTGAAGATTTAGGAACAATAAACTATGAAATTTTATGCATGATTTCGAGAAGAGTTGAACGTGTTTATATGGAAAGAAATGCAATTGTACAACAATATAATTATTTGGTAAAATAAAGATGATGGTATACCCTAGGAGGCGATTTTGTGCGCAATATTAGTAAGGAAAAAATTGTATTTACTTTACCTGATTCTCTAATTTCTGAAGTAGATCACATAGTTCAAATAGAGAATACTAATAGAGAAGATTTTGCAAAAGCTGCTTTTCAATTCTACATTACTCAAAAGAAAAAATTTGACCTAAAAGAGTCCATGATAAAAGGGTATAAAGAAATGGGTCAAATAAATTTAACTTTAGCCGAGCTAGGAATGACAAATGAGGTATCTTCTGAGGATGACCTTGAAGGGATTATAGCTCAAGGTGAGTTCTAACAATTTAGATATAAAGCGCGGATATTTATATTATGCAGATTTAAGTCCTGTAGTTGGGTCCGAACAAGGCGGTATAAGACCTGTACTTATTATCCAAAACGATATTGGGAATAAGTATAGCCCAACGGTTATTGTAGCGGCTATAACGTCGCAAATAAACAAGGCTAAATTACCAACTCATATAGAGATAAGCTCTAATGAGTATGGGCTTAATAAAGATTCCGTTATTCTCTTAGAACAAATAAGAACGATAGATAAAAAAAGATTGAGAGAAAAAATAGGTTATCTAGATGAATGTATGATGGAAAAAGTAAATAATAGTTTACAAATAAGTTTAGGACTATTTCAAATTTGATTAAATTATTGATATATGATGTACGTATATCGATAATTTTTTTTGCATTTTTAAGCAAAAAAAATGCAAAAAGTGATATAATAATATGGAATTGATATGGTACACTTACAAAGTACATAATATAGAGGCAGTAGTTTTACTCATAAATATAAGGAGGCAATTACATGAGAGACCATAAAGTATTAAATGGAATTACACGTAACATAAGAAAAGATATAGTTACTATGATACATGGTTCTAAGTCTGGACATCCTGGAGGGTCGTTATCTGCAGTTGAGATATTAACAGCACTTTATTTTGATGAAATGAACGTAGATCCTAGAAATACAAAAAAAGAAGATAGAGATAGATTTGTACTATCAAAAGGACATGCGGCTCCAGTTTTATATGCAACTTTAGCACAAAAAGGTTACTTTGATAAAAGCGAGTTAAATTCACTAAGAAAAATAGGGGCTATGTTACAAGGGCATCCAGACATGAAAGGAACTCCTGGAGTTGAGATGTCTACTGGTTCTTTAGGACAAGGTTTTTCTATAGCTAGTGGGATGGCTATGGCATCTAAATTAGATAATGCACCATGGAGAGTATATACTTTACTTGGAGATGGAGAAGTTCAAGAAGGTATTGTTTGGGAAGCAGCAATGAGTGCGGCACATTATAAATTAGACAATTTAGTAGCATTTTTAGATTATAACGGATTACAAATAGATGGTGAAGTAGAGAAAGTTATGAATATAGGACCTATAGGTGCTAAATTTAAAAGTTTTGGATGGAATGTTATAGAAATAGATGGACATGATTTTGATCAAATATTTGCAGCTCTTGATATGGCTAAAGAGACAGTAGGAAAGCCTACTATTATAATAGCTAAGACTGTAAAAGGTAAAGGTGTATCATTTATGGAGAATAATGCTTCTTGGCATGGAACTGCTCCAAGTGATAGTGATTTAGAAAAAGCTTTAGCTGAATTAGGAGGTGCAGATAATGAGTAATATAGCAACTAGAGAAGCATATGGAAAAGCCCTAGTAAAGTTAGGTCAAGTAAATGATAATGTGGTTGTTTTAGATGCAGATTTATCTAAATCTACAAAAACAAATGACTTTTTAAAAGCATTTCCTGATAGATTCTTTAATATGGGAATAGCAGAACAAAACTTAATAGGCGCTGCTTGTGGATTAGCTGCAGCAGGAAAAATACCTTTTGCAAGTAGTTTTGCAATGTTCGCAACAGGTAGAGCATTTGAAGTAATAAGAAACTCTGCATGTTATCCTAAATTAAATGTAAAAGTATGTGCTACACATGCAGGAATAACAGTTGGTGAAGATGGCGGATCTCATCAAAGTGTTGAAGATATAGCTATAATGAGAGCTATACCTAATATGACTGTTATAGTGCCAGCTGATGGAGTAGAAACTGAGCAAGTTATATTTGAAGTAGCTAAATATAATGGACCTGTATATGTGAGACTTGGAAGATCAGCAGTTCCAACTATAAACAATGAAAATTATAAGTTTGAAATAGGCAAAGGAGTAGTTGTTAGAGAAGGAAATGATGCTACTATAATTGCTTGTGGAATAATGGTTAATGAAGCTATAATGGCACATGAAGAATTAAAAGCTGAAGGTATAAATGTAAGAGTTATAAATATGCCTACAATAAAACCTATAGATTCAGAATTAATAATAACTGCAGCTAAAGAAACTAAAGCTATTATTACAGCTGAAGAACATAGTATTATAGGAGGACTTGGATCAGCGGTTAGTGAAGTTGTTAGTGAAGAGTGTCCTGTTATAGTGAAAAAAGTTGGAGTTAAAGATGTCTTTGGACAATCAGGAACTCCAAAAGAATTATTAAAAGCATATGGATTAACAGCTGAAGAATTAGTTAAGAGTGTTAAAGAAGTTATAGCTAAATAATAAAATATATATTTAATATAATGAAAAGCCATAAAATTATAAGTATCTTTTACTAGAGAACATAATATTTATGGCTTTTTTTATTTTTTAATAAAAATATTCTATATTAAAAAAAATAACATATATTTTATTATATGGGGGTGATAAATTGAAAATTAAGTTTAATATTAAAGGTGTAATCTATGGAATTGTAGCTTTAATCCTTGTTTTAGGTGGATTTATTTTTATACCTAAAATATTTATGGATAAATCGAAGCCTATAGATTATGTAATGTTACCTAAAAATGAAATACCAGAAAAAATATTGGATATAATGGGTAAATATACAGATGAAGAAAGAGCTTTAGCTATAAAAATTGATAATAAAATATATGTTGTTGTAACTAGAGGTAAAGATAAAGAACATGGAATAGAAATGAGTTCTATAAAAATGGCTAAAGAAGAAGATAAAAAAGTTATGAAGGTAGATGTTGTACATAAAAATAAGGAAGAGGCCCATCCATACATAGTAGTAGAAACTAATATGAAGGATTTGCCAGATAGAATTGAATTAAATTCAAAATAAAAATTTAAAGTTGTATCTCTATAAACTATTTAAATATTATTGAGGTACAGCTTTTTTAATTACTTAAATATAAATTACATTATTTGAATTATATAGGTAAAACTAAATATTAAAATAATGTATATGAGGTGAATAAATGTTTAATTTAGATAAATTTAAGTTAGATACTACTAAATTGAAATACAGTTTTAACCTAGATGATATAAACTTTAATTCAACAGAAGAAATAGAACCGATAAGAGAAATAATAGGGCAACAAAGAGCTGTTCAAGCTTTGGAATTTGGATTGAAAATGAAGCAAAAAGGATATAACATATATGCTGCTGGGTGTAGTGGAACAGGTAGGAATAGTTATACTAATATGCTTATAAATAAAATAAAAAAAAATAACATAAATATAAAAGATTGGGTTTATGTTTATAATTTTAAAAATCAAAATGAACCAATAGCTTTATCTTTTAAATGTGGACAAGGGAAAATATTTAAAAAAGATATAGAAGAGATAATAGATAAACTGAAAAATGAAGTACCTAAAATATTTAGTGCAAAAGAATATGAATATCATAATCGCTTATTGATGACAGAACTTGAAAATAGCATACAAAATATAATAGATAAGTTGAACAAGCTAGCTATGCCGAGAGGATTTAAATTTGAAGTAACAGAAAGAGGTTTAATAAGCATACCGATAAAGGAAGATGGTAATATTTTAGGTGAAGAAGAAATTGGAAAATTAACACCAAAAGAAATAAAATTATTAAGAGAAGAAGGAATTAATTTAAATCAAGACAGTAAAGAATATATAAATGAAATAAAAATGTGTGAAGAGTTATATAAAGAAAAATTAGATGAATTAGATAGAAATGTAGGTAAGAGTCTTGTTGGATTTTATGAAGCTTATCTTTTAGAAAAATATGTAGAAGATGAAAAAGTAAAAACTTATATAAGTGATTTGAGTGATGATGTAGTTAAGAATATAAGTAAATTTAAAACTGTAGGAGAGGAAAGTACTCAAAATCCTATGGCATTACTTGGACTAATGGGTCCTAAAAATGATTCGAAATTTTTTTCAAGATATGAGATCAATTTATTAATTGATAATAGTGATTGTAAAGAAGGTATGGTAATAAATGAAAGTAATCCAACTTATTATAACTTAACAGGAGCGGTAGATTATAAAAATGAAATTGGATCGCTTACTACAAGTTTTATGGAAATTAAACCTGGATCACTACATAAGGCTAATGGAGGTTTTATAATAATTAATGCAAAAGATTTAATATCTAGCCCATTTTCATGGGAATGCCTAAAAAGATCTTTAAAAACTGAAAAAATAAGCATTGAGTCTTTAAATAAGCAGTATGGACATTTGGTTACATCAACTTTAAAACCAGAGCCTATAGATTTAGATATTAAAGTGGTTTTAATTGGAGATAATTATATATATAATTTATTGTATTCTTATGATGAGGACTTTAGAAATTTATTTAAGATAATGGCAGATTTTGATTTAGATATGAATCGAGATGATGAAAACATATATAAAACTATAAAATTGGTAGCAAATCAATGTAGAGAACATAAATTAAAACCTTTTGATAAAAAAGCTATGGAAAAGATATTGGAGTATAGTACTAGACTTAGTGATGATCAAGAAAAGTTAACGGCTAGATTCAATAAAATTGTAGATTTAATATATGAATCTGATGCGATAAGTGACTCAAATTCTAAGATTATAAATAAATATGATGTAGAAAAAGCTATAATTCAAAAAAATTATAGAAATAACAAATATGAAGAAAAACTAAATGAAATGTTTAAAGATGGAACTTTACTAATAGATATAGATGGATATAAGATTGGACAAATTAATGGTCTAGCAGTTATGGGCAATGGAGAATATAGTTTCGGAAAACCATCTAAAATAACGGCATCGACATATAAGGCGAGAAATGGAATTATAAATATTGAAAGAGAAATAAAGAAAAGTGGAAGTATACATGATAAAGGTGTGTTAATACTTTCTGGATATTTAGGAGAAAAATATGGGAAGGAAAAACCATTATCAATAACTACATCTATAACTTTTGAACAAAATTATTCGGGGGTTGATGGAGATAGTGCATCAAGTACTGAATTATATGCAATAATATCTAGTATAGCTAATATACCTATAAAACAATGTATAGCTGTAACTGGATCAGTGAGTCAAAAAGGAGAAATACAACCTATTGGTGGTATAAATGAAAAAATAGAAGGTTTTTTTGATGTTTGTAAAATAAAAGGGTTAACAGGTAGACAAGGTGTAATGATGCCTATACAGAATGTAAAAAATTTAATGTTAAAAGATGAAGTTGTAGATGCTGTAACACAAGGAATGTTTAGTATATATGCAATAGCTACTATAGAAGAAGGATTAGGAATACTTACAGATATGGATATTGAGGAAATTGATAAAAAAGTAAATGATCAATTGGAGTTATATAGAAAACACGATGATGAAAAAGAAAGTAAATAATAAATAAATAATAAAATAGAGTGAATGTGATTTTTACTCTATTTTATTATTTAAAAATACAAGAATTCTACTTGATTATTCTTTTTTCTGTTACAACATAGTTTAATTTAGCATCGTGGCTTTCTATTGGAATAGAATCAAAAACTTGAAATTCAAAAGCTAGTCCTATGGTTATTGAATCTTTTCGTAGTTTTTCAATGAATCTATCATAAAAACCACCACCATATCCTAATCTATATTTATTAACATCAAATGCAACAGCTGGTACTATTAAAATATCTATGGAATCTATAGGAGTTACTCTTATGAATTGCTCTTTTGGTTCACGAATACCGTAAGATCCTAACTGAAGTTCTAACTCTAGATTTTTAATTTCAGAAGGAATTAAAACTTTAGTAGATTGCACGGTTATAGGTATTAATACTTTTTTACCTAAAGATATTAATATATTTGCTAGGTGACTAGTCTGTACTTCGTTATTGAAATCTAAATAAATCATAATTGTAGATGCTTTTTCAAAATTTTTTAGGGTTAAGAGTGTATTGATTATTTCTTTAGAAGCTTCATTTATAAAGTTAGGGGATTTGTTTTTTCTAAGTTCTATAATTTTTTTTCTAAAATCATTTTTCATTGAAAATCACTCCTATTCGGTATGGTATAATATGTTATATTGTTATCTAATAAGAAGTTTAATACTATGATGAGAACATAGCAACAAAAAGGCTTGTAGTAATAAAAAAAATACTAAAACATATACTGGTAGAGTATATTATGTAAAAGGAGATGCAATTAATGATATCTAAAAAAAGAGTCATAATCTATTCTATTGTACTTATTATTGCAACAGCTTTAATAACATCTCAAGTTGTTGGATTTAAGTATAAAGAGTACGATAAAATTATAGGTTTGAAAAGATCTATAGATAAAGATTTTTATAAACAAACTAAAGATGAAGAATTAACAACAGGAGCCTTGAAGGGTATGTTTGAGAGTTTAGATGATCCATACTCTCAATATTATACTAAGAAGGAATTTGAAAAGCTTAAAGAACAAACATCGGGTACTTATGTTGGTATTGGAGTAGTTATAAGTCCTGTAGAAGGTGATGATTTAATAACAATAGTATCTCCAATAAAAGGATCTCCAGCTGAAAAAAGTGGTATAAAACCAGGAGATAAAATATTAAAAGTTAATGGGAAAGCTGTTAATTCAAAAGATATGGATAAAGCAATGAGCTTGATAAAAGGAAAAGCAGGAACGGATGTTAAGCTTGATATAAAAAGAGGAGAAGAAATATTAGATATAAATGTTAAAAGAGAAGAGATAGTTATGCAAACTATAGATTCTAAAGTTTTGGAAAATGATATAGGATATATAAAAATAGCTTCTTTTGATGAACATACATATGATGATTTTAAAAAGGCTTTAGATGGATTAAACAAAAAAGGTATAAAGGGCTTAATTATAGATGTGAGAGATAATCCTGGAGGATTGTTAAACATATGTGAAGATATAGCTGATGAAATATTACCTGAAGGAGATACTATAGTATCTGTTAAAGATAATAGTGATAAAGCTGAATATCTTAAATCTGATAATAATAGAGAATTAAATATACCTATAGCTATTCTTACGAATGAGGGGAGTGCGTCAGCATCTGAAATTCTTACAGGGGCTATAGTTGATAATGAAAAAGGAGTATCTATAGGAACTACTACTTTTGGTAAAGGATTAGTTCAAACTGTAAGAGGATTAAATGACGGAACTGGATATAAACTTACTACAGCTCAATATTATACTCCAGATGGAGACTATATAAACGGTAAGGGAATTAAACCTAATATAGAAGAAAAAGATGAAAATAAACAATTAGATGTAGCTATAAAATGGGTAAATGAACAAATAAATAAATAAAGTTAAGGGTATGAATTAAAGTTATAGATAAGATAAACTTTAGTTCATACCCTTTTATTTAAATATTGATTTTTATTTCATAAGAAGCTTCGAAAATTTCGTTTTTATTTAATTTATTTATACCTAGTTTAGATGTATATTTTTTATTGCTGTCGACTGAGTCTGCTATTCCGTACCAAGGTTCTACACATATAAATGGAGCTATTGAGTTTGTTTCTTTGTAATAAGGAGACCATATACCTACAAAAGGAAAATTATTAAATTTAAGGTCAATAGAAGTACTACTATTTTTTGAACATATAGACACTGAATCTACATTATCATATATAAGGGCATCATTTGCGAATAAATCGGTACTTAAACTCATATCAGTTAAATTATTTATGTTTGATTTACTAGATACATATGGTCCATCTAATGTATATGAACTAACAGGCTTACTTGATTTGAATTTTAAATAATAATTATCAACTGTATCTATATTATTAAAGGGAACGTTGAATGCAGGATGACCACCAATTGAAAAGTACATTTCTGAATCGGTTTTATTTATAACTGTCCAATTGATATGTATAGATGAATTTTCAATAGTATACTTGATTAACAACTCGAAGTCATATGGATAATAATTTTTAGTTGTACCATCAGATTTTAATTTATATGTTAAAGAATTAGAATCTGAATTTATCAAATTGAAATTCATATCTCTAGCAAATCCATGTTGATTCATATTATATAAAGTATTGTTTATATAAGTTTCGTTATCTTTAAGTCTACCAACTATAGGGAATAGTATAGGTGAGTGTCTAGCCCAATATTTATTATTAGCATTCCATAAAAATTCTTGATTGGTAGATTTTGAGTATATTCTTGTTAATTCTGCTCCATGACTTTTTGTTTCAATAATTAAGTTATTATTTTCTAATTTATTCATTTGAAAGCACTCCTATCGTAAAATATAATTAATATGTATGGTTACGTTTTCATTATATTATAAAAAATAAATAAATAAAAATAAAATAAAAATTAAAAAACTATTGACGGCATAGAAATTAAGTGATAAAGTATAACTTGTAAGAAAGACAAACAAGAACTTTGAAAATTAAACAGTAGGTTAATTATAAAAATTCTTTTTAAAAGAATTAAACACAAACAACCAAGCCAGATATTCAGATAATGATTAGCTGAGCGATGGACAACTTTTTAAATTATATTTGAGAGTTTG
>NZ_JBOFKN010000079.1:0-2922 GCF_051657365.1 Paraclostridium sp. | reverse complement strand
AAAACACAGTCCACTTATTGTCTAGTGCCCTTTTTAACGCATCAACACTATCTAAGTAACTATTTCCCCTGACAGTTTGATTCAGTTGATTCAGTTGATTCTTTACCGAAAAGTATTGGTACAAGTACCAAACTAGCCTTCGGTTTCTTTCGGTGGAATGCTGTTGGTAGGCACCCACCACTGCGAATAGTGTCACAACCAGCAAGGGTTGATTTCAGTTTTCACGAGCTTCTAGCGAAGATATCTGAAAATATGGAGGTGAACAGTCTCCTCACCCAGTTGGTGAGAGAATAAAACAATTTTTATGATATACTACTTTAGCAACACACAGACAATCATATGCAGTTTATTGTTCCTATGGCATGATATCTGGGAAAATCACAGTCCACTTATTGTCTAGTGCCCTTTTAAATGCATCGACACTATCTAAGTCAACTATCTCCCCAGGCAGTTTATTCCACATGTTCACAGTGCGTTCGGAAAAATAATTAGACCTCACCATAATATTAGCATGGGTCTTCCTCAGTTTCAATGCATGTCCCCGAGTATTACCTCCGGTAACTAGATCAAATCCCACACTGTGTTTGATCCCATTTAAGCCTTTTAACGCCTTAAATGTTTCGATTAGATCGCCTCGTAGTCGTCTCCTTGAGAGCGAAAAAAGCCCTAGATGCGCTAACCTTTCCTTATATGATTTTCCTTTTTGACCCTCCACCATCTTGGTGGCAAGTCTCTGCACTTTCTCCAGACATTTAATATCTTTCTGTAGATATGGTGACCAGGCTTGTACACAATATTCCAAGTGTGGCCTTACAATAGCTTTATAAAGCGGAATAAAAACTTCCGTCTTTTTGCATGACAATACACCTTTAAGTCTAAAAAGTTCTTTTCTAGCCCTCGCAGCAGCATATAAACACTGTTTTTCCCACTTAAAATCAGCTGTCATAACAACACCAAGGTCCATACTTTTGGTAACCGTGGCAATAGACATTGTACCCCTTGGAGTGCAGACGTTCATTGCCTCATCTGATTTCGATAACAGATGGCTTTTACTGCTGTTCAAATTTAGGTCCCACTGCCATGCCCATTCTTCTACAATCTTGATGTCCTCAACTAGCTTCGTGCGCCCCGACGACCCCACTAATTTCACATCGTCCGCAAACAAGAACGTCGGACTTTCCAATCTACGAGCGAGGTCATTCACGAAAAGTATGAATAGTAGAGGACCTAGGACAGAACCTTGTGGCACTCCACTTTGCACGACTTCCGCGTTCGATAGTGTTCCTCCTATACGCACTCTAAACCTTCGACCGACTAAGAAGTCTTTTATCCAGTTGCATAAGTTTCCCGTTATCCCAAAACTCTCCAATTTATGAAGCAGTAACCTGTGATTCACAGAATCAAATGCTTTACTGAAGTCCAGATAGCAGACTTCTATTTTCTTGCCTTCATTTAATCTATGAGATACTTCATCGAGATAGCTCAATAGATTTGTAAGACAAGATTTACCTTTCATAAAGCCATGCTGACATTCTTGAAGCAGCTTATATTTCGTCAAGTGATCACATATATGTAATCGTATGATTTTCTCCAAACATTTGCATAGTATACACGTTAGGCTTACAGGCCTGTAGTTCTTTATGTCATCAGTTTTGCCGCCTTTATGCAGGGCAACAACTGTTGCATTTTTCCATTCATGAGGCACCAGAGCCTGTGATAACGAAGCTTGAAATAGCTCGCAAATTGCCGGACTGATTGTGTCGGATAATATCTTCACCATCACTGGGTAGATTCTGTCCGGTCCTGGCGATTTGTATGGCTTCAGCTCCTTTAAGACTTGTTTTACATGGCCTATGCTAACAGTTAGATCCGCGATGACCTCTATGTTTTCAAGGTTTTCGGTATCATGTGTTGCAGTACCTATATCCAGATGGTGTACACTCTTGAAGTAGTTTAAGAATGCCTCCGCTTTTTCATACTCAGAATTGATGTATATATTATCTGCGATTTTAATTGTATCTATTCCATTTCTTAGCGATTTTTGCGACTGCACATAGGCATAGTATCGCTTTGGACATTCTTTGGCTCGATTCGCTAACCCTAGTTCGAAACCCCTTTTGAGTATACGCTGGGTTCCGACAGTCTCGTTTCTGAGTGCCTTATATTTCAGCCAGTCCTTTTGTCTTTGTTTATGCTTAAATTTAGCCCATGCTCTGTCCCTCTTTCCAATAATGCGCTTCATTGACGCTTTCCACCACGGAGGCTTGCCTCTACTCTTCTTAGGTTTCAATGGGGCAAATTCATCTTGCAGTGCAATAATATTACTACGAATGACTTGCCAACGTGATTCGACTGGAGGATTGGGCTCCTCAGGTGTCCATTTCATTTCGATTGCCTTTTGCAACATTTTAACTTGGTCCATCTTTCTGAAGTTCCGATAGACCATGTTTGGTGGCTTACACTTCTTTAAGCATAAATCGAATAATAATACTACATGATCACTTTTACCAATTGGCGAGAGACTTGCCAGATTGGTTATATCTGACGCGTAGGTAGATAACAATAAGTCCAAAGTAGATGGCTGTTGACAACCTCTATAGCGAGTAGGCTCCGATATATGTTGGTGTAATCCATTTAAGTGGAACCATTTTAAGTATGTCTCACTCGGTGCCCCCCGCGTATACTGCTGTTCAGACCAGTCGACGTCTGGCAGATTAAAGTCACCCACTATCACTATTCTAGGTGCCAACTTTCGTAGACTATCCAATTTATCCACAAGCATTTGGTCATCTTCGGCCGTAGTGCTAGGGCTTCGGTAAACACATGCAACCAGTATGTTTGCATGGTTGCTTGTTAACAGTACGGCAACAATCTGTATATTTCTGGTGTTCATGCCATCTACTTCCCGATGACATAATCCTT
>NZ_JBOFKN010000078.1:0-1491 GCF_051657365.1 Paraclostridium sp. | reverse complement strand
GCTGAGTGAGCGCCGTGGTAAACATCCGCATTATCAGTCAGTGGGCCGCCGTAAATTTTACGACCGGAGAAATTACCGAATGCCTGATCGATACGGTCAACCGGCGGGAATACAGCATTAATTTCCGCAGAACGAATTTCACGACCTGTCGCGCGGCCACCGCCGTCATCAGTGTCGGTTAGGCGTTCAGATTCCAGCAGCTTTACATCAGAAGAGAGAATTGCCATCGTCAGATTTCCACAAGTTTCAGTTTGGTCAGCGCAAATTTTTCTGTGCTGTCGTCATAGCGAGAGGTGTCAGGAAGAACCGGCTCAGCTTCAAGATGCGGCATGTCATACAGACGGAAGCGGCATTGCCAGCTACGTTGCCCGATATGCAGCGTGACCACGCTACCGGCCAGCGCATTAAGCTGGCTTAGTGTTTCCCGCGATAGCCAGCAGCCATCCCCGCCCAGAGTGAAGGGGCGCCCTTTTTTGAGCGCCCCCACCTGCATAATGAAGCTGCCATCGCCGCCACGGTTTTCAGTGGCGGCAAAGGGTGCCCACGTGTGTTCGTCTTCCCACATCAACCCCTCAAGGCTGATATCATTCACACGAATCAAAATGCGTTCCCCCGTGCATTTTTCAGCATTGCCAGCAAATCACCCTCAGTGCCGGGGCGCGTATAGGCTTGCGCCGTTTGCCCAACCTGATCAGTGATCCGCACTTCCACCAGCTTCACGGTTTCTATTTCAGTCCGGCTCGGTGCGGATGACTCCGAAACAGTTCGCGTGGCCGATGTTTGCGGCGCGTCCGCTGCCATGCTCTTGGCTTGGTTCGCTTCAGCTGTCCGCTCTTTGGCTTGCTTTTTGCGCTCATCATCCTGTTGTCTCGCACGTGTCATCTCCTCGCGGGTGATCTGGGAATGCAGCGATAGCGCTTGCTGCAGCTTGCGAATGGTCTCGTCATCACCCGCCGTGCGCGCCTGATCTAACTGCTCCTGCAGGCGCTGGCGCTCTTGCTCCATTTGCAGAGCGGTAGCGGCCACGGTGTCGCCGTTGAGGTTGGCAAGGCGTTGCTCTAGTGATGAGAGGGTTTGATCTGCAGATTGGCGCAGCTGCTCCATCTTGCTGCGCGCAGCATCAATGGCGGCGTGCAGTCCAGACAAAGAGGAATCGTCCAACAGCTCAAAGCTGCGGGCTGATTGCTCGGCGCTGCGGATCATGGATTCGGTTAGGTTATTGGTTGTAGCGAGTTGGTTTTGCAGACGCTCAGCTGACACCTTTTGCTCCCAGAATGCAGTCTGAGCGCGTGCGGCGTTGTAGTAAGACTCGCGAACAGAGTCGAGGCCAGAGACAGTAACCCCGCCCCAGTTCTCAAACTGGCGTTGCTGCTCTGCGCGAGCCTCGGCCAGTTTGCGTTCGTTCTCGGTGGCCTGCGCTTGAATATCGCTACCGTATTGCAGCTGGTCATAATATGCAGCCACGGCAGGGCCGAGCGCTTCCAGTTCAGC
>NZ_JBOFKN010000077.1:0-8740 GCF_051657365.1 Paraclostridium sp. | reverse complement strand
GATTCTTTTTATCCATATTAAAGCTGTATAAGTAAAAAAATCGATTTTAATACAAATATATTTAAATAACAACGAAAGCCTGTATAAGATAACATATAGGCTTTTTTCATGTATTCATATAGCTTTATACATTTACATTAATGGATGTTTGATTATATTTAAATTTATTAAATATACTATTAATATTTTTTGTGAGTTATATTTTGATTTATAGATTACTTTAGAGCAGAAAAAGACCTTTACTAGTCTTTAATGTATTTAAACATACCTAAAAGTATTGCTAGAAACCAACAAAATAACTTACACATTATAAGTAACATAGTTGCAAGCTAAATTATTACAAGTATAATTAAATTAATATATATTGAGAACTAGATTTTAAAAATTTAAACCAGGGGGAAATAACAATGGATAGAATTCAGTTTTATGTATTTGGAGAAGTAGGAGCATATGATAAATATAATCCATATAGTGTTTTAAATAAAACTAATATATCAGAAATAATATACTTAATAGCAAAAAACGATCCCTTTTCACTTAATGAAAGTGATATAAAAAATGAATTAGATATAAATTCAAATGAATTAAACAATATTATAAATAGTTTAAATTTAATAAATGCAATAGAAATAAAAAATGATACCTATAAATTAAACTTTCCTGTTTTTTTAGAAAAGGATATAGAAATATTAGATTTGAAATTAAATGAGGTTGCAATGGAGATTTCCAATAAGATAATAAACCTTAAAGATTATATAATTTCCAAATTAAATAACCATGAACAATTTAATTATAAAAGAATTTTATATCATATTATATGCGATAATATATTCGATGGAGTAGCAATGGATTTTTTCGCTGATAAAGATATATTTTGTATATCAAAAAAACAACCAGGAGAGAGAAATTATATTATCGTAGGATATGAGAATACTAAAAAACTAGAAACACATAGTAATAATTTATTATGTAGTAGCAACAATTATAGAACTAAAGACTTTATATTTAATAGTTTTGGAGATTGTAATGGAGATAGGAAAGATGTATATAGATTCTTTAGACAAGTTGATAAAAACAATGATAGTATTAGTAAATTCGAAAATTTAAACAACTCCTACAACACATTAAACGATCATATGAATAGAAATATAATGAACGATTGTGGGAATTTAATTATTAACATATCAAAAGGATCTAATGATTATAATTCTTACGAAGAATATGATAAACAATTGCTTGAATTTCTTAAAAATATTAATTATATAAACATAGATGATAAAAATAAAATATCTATTGAAGTTCCTATATTTGATAAGAACCATACAACTATAGTTAATGATATTTCAAAAATTATTCTTCCTAATATAGAAGATATAGTACAAAAATTTTTAAACAATATAGAAATAGACTCTAGCGATATAACATCAGTAAAGCATGGTATTGATATAAAAGAAATATCTAATGAACTATGGCATCAAATATTTGGTGTTACAAATGAATATCTAGTTAAATATGGTTTTGTAGAAAAGCCATATAGTAGTAACATAGAAGGTAGATATCTAAAGAGCTTATATATAAAATAAAATTCAAATTTATTTTATGTATAAGCCATGTATCTTCAATTGTAAGTGTGTAGCTTACAGTAAGCTTACTGTAAGCTCGGACGTGGGCAAATAAGTTAATAACTTTTAACAAAAACTCTACAGAGATAAACAATATTATTAAATGTTTATCTTTGTAGAGTTTTTTATATTTATATACATTGTTATAACTCAAAATATAATAAAGAGGCAATTCAATATTTTTTAATACCTAATTAATATTTTCTAACTCTAATACCTTTTGAATACATTTATCCTCTTCAAATTTCTGAGTTTTAGTTACATCACTAATTTCATAATGTGGTACAGTTTTATGTTCTTCATTACATATTCCTTCACCTGTTAAGTACATATCACCAGCCATTCTTACAATAAGTCCACTGTTATCTAAGTCAAATAATAGAGGGTCTATTCCTCCCCCATCTCCACCTGTTCTTTCTCCTATTAAAGTTGCAAATCCACTTTCTTTACTAAATATTGAAAATGATTCAGCTGATGAATATACAACATTATCTACTAAAAGATATATATTACCTTTGAATTTAGATGTATTTGAGCTTTCTATAGTTACTGTTGACTCCATAACTTCACTAAAATCGCTAATAACTTCATCTGGGGCATTTTGTAATAATTCTTTAGATAAGCTGTCTATAGAATTTACCAAAAAATTTCTTTTATTAACATAGTTATCTATGGTTTGATTATTACTCCTAAAAACTAGATATCCTTTATTTTGTATGTCTTGTTGTATAATTTTAGAAACTATATTTCTCCAATAAGTATCATCTCCACCAGAATTTCCTCTTATATCTATAACTAATGCTTTATAGTTTTCTAATGTAGATATATAATCTCCTATTATCTTCATATCAGATTCTATGTCTTCCTTTGTTATTTCATTAGATACACCGTACATTTGAGGTAAGTTCATGTATCCAATTTTTCCATCTACTACATCCTCTATAATTATATCTTTTTTAGCCATAGGATTTTTGTTATTTTCAATGCTACTTGTAATAGAGTTATATCTATTCACTACTTTTTCATCTTCTAAAAAATCATACCATCCTGTATCAATATATACGCTTTAAAAAAACTCGTATGTCTCTTTACTATTTATTAAATGAGTGTGTCCATTGTTTAATTCCATTAGTATTTCATTAAGTTTTATGATGAATTCTTCATCATTTTCAGTATTTTTTATCTGCGCTAGATACTTTTCTTTATTTGCTATCCAATCTACATTATTTAATCTTTTATTTACTTCTAGATATGGATAGCCTTTTTCTATAGTTTGAAACATCTGTTCAAAATCCTGTATTTTTTGTTCTTGAGTTAGTTGTTTATCTCCTATAGTATTCATACTTTCCTCAATGTCTATATTGTTACATGCTACTACACTTATGGAGATTATTAATACTATCATCATTGATATTAACTTTTTCATACTTATCCCCCCAATATTTAATATTAATAATAATTTCTATAATTAAAAGAAAATAACCTCTATACAAACTCACTCAAACATATATTTTATGAAAATATCGTCAAACTAGAGCTAACTTTATTTACCTTCACTATCTAAAAATATGCAAAGTTCTATGCTAAACAATAAACTAGCTCTATTTTGATACATATGATATATCAAAATAGAGCTAGTTGTTCATGTAAATATTTCATTGCAGTTTCCTTTGATTCCATTTCGTCATGTCCTATAACGTATTTGTCAAAATCAAGAGTCTGAATAAAATCAATATATGACTTTAATTTAAACTTATCATATTTACCATTTAAACTAATATAATCTCCACAATCAGCATCACCTACGAATACAATTTTTTCACTAGGAACATATACAATAACAGAATCATCTGTATGTGGTGACTGTATATGTTTTATAAAGCATTCAATTCCGCCTAAATCAATAGTTAATTCATTTTTAAAAATAATATCACCTGTAATTATTTTAATTTCATCAAGACAATCATATTCTTTAATAATATTATTTTTACAAAACTCAGTATCATCTCCATTTTCAATTCGAGAGTTCATATCACTTTCAGTCCAATTCCAAGTTTTCATTTTATCCAATTTAAGATTAGTTACATCACAGACAATTGATTTTCCAGATATAGCACTCATTCCGAATGTGTGGTCCCAATGATAGTGTGTAATTACTGTATAATCAGGCTTAGGTAAGCCTAACTTGCTTAATAAAGAGTAAAATTGAGATACATGCATCTTAGAATTACCCGCGTCTATAGCTAAAGTATACTTATCTCCTTTTATATAACTAAGTACAGGTCTATCTGTATCATCATCAAACTCCATATAATAAATTCTATCTGTAATTTGTTTTAACCTCATATAATCTCCTTAGCTATAATTTTATAATTTAAAATGCTCTAATTCTTCGACTGGATAAGCATTTGTCCAATGATATGGTTGAAGTTCATCTAAAGTAATAAATTTTATATGGTTGTCTTTTGTTGTAACACCAACTTGCACATCAGTTCCCCAATATCTTAACCTTTCTTGACAAATACCACATGGTGTTAAAATTGTAAAAGGTTCATTCTCATTTTCTCTGACAACACAAATACAATGAGTAACTTTTTCGTTATATTTATGAGCCTCACACATTGCTCCAACTTCAATACATAATTGAGTACTACCGTTTGCATTATCTAAAGCAATACTCTCGAAAAAATTCCCTTTATCTGTATGTATAACTGCCACTCCACCCCAACCTTTAGGAAATCTTCTTGATATAAATTGCGTTGCTATTTCATACATTCTTTTTTGTATATTTAAATTATCCATAATACTCCACCCCTAATAAACATTGTTTAAAACTTATATTTATAATGGTATATAAACAATATTTGATTATCAATATATATTAAAAGAATTGCACATCAAATGAAAGTCTATGACATAAGAAAAGTATATATCTTCAATGGAAAAAATCAACAAAGCATTGCAACAATAAAGAAACTATGGATTTGATATATACATGGATGAATGCAAAATAGGATTTATTTTACTAAGGAAATTTTCTCATGATAGTTTTTTTTATGGGATTACATTATTGATAGAAAATTTCAAAACAAAGGTTACGGAACTTATGCTTTAATAGAATTGCTTGATTTCTTAAGAAGAGAATTTTCTGCAAAGACAGTTACTACTACTTACATATGGGGTAATGAACATGCTAAGTATATATATGAAAAAATAGGTTTTATAGAAACTGATATAGTTAATGAAGATGGAGTTCATGAAGTAAATTTAAAAATAACATTGTAGTCAAATTACTTATAAACAATATTAATATATCAAAGTTAAGTTCTTTATAATGTTTATATAAATTTAGCATTGTATCCCAATAACTATCTTCTGTAGCTATTGGGATACAATGCTAATAGCTAAAACTGTCATTTCAGGTTTTGCTGCATTTTTATGTATTCACTAAATTTATCCCTATCTTCTTCCGATTTAAATGTTGAATAAGGTATTATAGTTAATAAACTGTAATCTTTATATGCATACAAATAAATAGCATTTTCACCTAATACACATTTTTTAAATACATCTAACGAATGAACTATAACAGTTCTATTACTAAAAAAAATTTTGATATCTGTATTATCTATCGTAAAAGTTTTTTCTAGTAATAGGTGAGGACAATCTTGTATTATTTTTGTATATTTATTTCTATATACCCTACTTCTACTTTTAGGTGACGGAAACTTTTCATCTAAAGGGAGAGCAACAGCTAAAATTAACATAAGTATGCCTGGTATATTTACCCCCACATGTATACAGTACAAACCATATAAAAGTAAGAATACAGGCAGTATAAGGTCAGCAAATGTTATATCCAAAAATACTCTTTTAAAACTTAATGAATGTCTTATTTCTTCTCCACGAACGAAATCTTCTATAGTGTTCTCATATTCAAATTCAAACATTAAACTACTCCTTCTGAGATTCTTAATTTAATCATAAGGTTTAATCAACTATCAAATAATGCATATAAGTTACTTTATTAAAAATCTTTAATACTGCATTCTATTACTTTAATACTAATTAATGAAATCATAAACTTTTGTAAAACTCTATATAAGACTTTAATATATAATTTAAAAACTCTTGCTGATTAATACTTTTACTAGATAGATCATTAGCTATACTTTCAAAATCATTTAATATATCAGCATCAATTCTTAAACTTTTAACCTTATAATTTCTCTTATCTTGCTTAAACTTATAAATATCATTTATAACATCTTCTAAACTATTAACTTCACTTGGAGAATCAGATATCTTGCTGCCTTCTATAAAATTTTTCAATATATCTATATTTTTTAATAAATACCCCAAATTACTAGAATCAGTTGAACTTAACATAAGCCCAGTATCTTCCATTGTACGCGAGTCGCTTACTGTAAGCTTACTGTAAGCTCGGCCGTCGCCAATACTTTTTTCTAATGTGTATTGGTTTATTTCTTTATCAAAAACATATCCTTGCTTTTTTACTCTTCCCCCTACTGTACTTCTTGCTATTCCAATGTTTTTACAAAGTATAGTCAAAGAAGTTCCTTTCTTTAACTGTGTGTTTAAATAATCTATTTGTCTAATTATATCTAACTTATTAAACTCGTCCTTAGTCAAATTAATCACCCCTATTAAAAATTACAGGTTACTTACAAAAAGCTTATATATCGCTTTTTATTAGCTTACATTTTGTAAGAATACAAAAATATCATTGTAAGATAATTGTAGTACAATTATAAGCAAACTGTAATAATATAGCTTACAAAAAAATATCTTATTTAAAATTAAAACATATTTAATTATTTTATGAATTAACTTTGTTCCAAATATAGCGACTAACTATAGGTGGTACTTGCATGTTAATTTTGTTTTTTTCTATTTTTCCATCATAGACATACTTTCCTATATAAATAGGATTAGAAAGTATATATGATACCCTTTGTTTTGTGAAGTTATATTTAAATCCTATTTTTTCATAAGAAAGTCCTTTGCTTCTAAGTTTAAATATATCTTTTACTATTTCTGCTTCGGTATCGTCTATGGATAATGTATCATTATCTATTAAATTGTATCCAAGAGGTATCCTACCGCCAGGGAATAAGTTTTTATTTCCTTTAGAAACTCTTCCAGCGTGTGTTCTTTCAGAAATTAACTTTCTTTCAAACTCAGAGAAACTTCCTATCATTTGAAGAAATAAAAGTCCTTGAGCTGTATTGGTGTTAAATTGCTCGGTTATAGATACAAAACCTATATCTAATTCGTGGAGATAGTCTACCATTATCATTAAGTTTTTAAGGCTTCTATGGATCCTATCTGATTTATAAACTATTATTGCATCTATTTTATTTTCTTTATTTGATATAAATTCAATCATTTTATTGTAATCAGGTCTATCAGAGTTCTTGGCCGATAAACCTTCATCAATATAAGTATTTACTAGTTCTATGTTGTTTAACTTGCAGTAAAGCTCTATTTTTTCATTTTGCATTTCTATAGAGGTATTGTCAATTTGTGATGCACTAGATATTCTAAGGTAACTTACTACTTTTTTCATATATAGTTTAATTAAAGTCTAAAAGCTCTTTATATTCTTCTCTAAAGTCTTCTAAGCTTTCTAAGTATTTTGTTAATGGTTCATAATAGTCTACATCACATAAATTTAGACTTTCTCTATATAAATCTTCACTATCCCAAGACACTATTTTTATAGGTAGATTGTTTTCAAGCATTTGCTTTAGCATAATAAATCTTCCGATACGACCATTTCCATCTTGGAAAGGATGTATCAGTTCGAATCTATGATGAAAAGCTGCTATGTCTTCTAATGTTATAGTATCTAAGTTATAGTACCATTCAAGGAGTTCATCTAGTTTTGATTGTACTTCAAATGGTTGTGCAATTTTAGCTTTAGTTCCTATTATCATATTAGGAATTGTTTTATATATACCCGCATATCCTCTTTGGTGCATGGTTGTATTAAACATAAGTCTAGCATGTAGATCCTTTAAAAATTGATCATCAATTTTCTTTCCTAATGTTTCTATGATTCTATCAAATACATAACTTGAGTTTACTGTTTCTTGAACATCATCTAAAGTATGCTTTCCTGTAACTACATTTTTATCTAATAAAAGAGCTAGGGCTTCTGTTGTAAATGTACTTCCCTCGATTTTATTTGAGTGATATAAAAAGCTATGTTTTAAAATACTATATAAGGAGTTTTTAAAATCCTTTGTTTCTATTAGTGCATCTATAAAGTTTTTACTCATTTTGTTAATATCCTCCTTATTTATAATATAAATTTATATTTTTACTATATACAAGTAGTCAAATAAATTGGCATTTATTTGACTATTTATTCTTTATATTATAGCAATAACCATTGAAATACAATGATTATATGTTATTTTGAGACTTTCAAATTTTAAATCTACTAAAAATAATAGTAACCATTTTAGTTGTAATTTGTAAATTTTATCTATTATGCGTAATTTCAACTTCAAATAGACACTTTTTCTAAATTTCTATCACCGTAAAATCAAAAGGAATTAATTTCCAGTTACTTTTCCATTAATATCCAATAGAATAAATTCAAATAGTTTGATTTACTGGAGGGTGAAAATGAAAAATAATACAAAAGACTTATCTTTAGGTGTAGAAAGAAGTATTGATAGTTTAGGAAGAATTGTTTTACCAAAAGAAATGAGAAATACATTACAATTTAATGAAAACCAATTGGTTAATATTAAATTATTTGAAAATTATATTCAAATAGAAAAATCAAAATCAACTTGTTGTTTTGTGGTAGTGATGAAAATTTAGAGAACTATAAAGGTTCCCCAATTTGTATGGAGTGTTTAAAAGAGATTATTGAGAAATTTAATAAATAAATTTAAACGCAAAATTAAACCTAAAAATTTTAATAAGAATTGAAAAATTATATGAATTTGAATATACCCATATAGTTTGTGTAACTTCATATTTATATTTCAATTATGTTTTTAAGTTTATATAAATGAGTATTAAAATTCATATTGTAACGATAACGAGAAATAAATAAAAAATGATTAAAACTTGATTAA
>NZ_JBOFKN010000076.1:0-10188 GCF_051657365.1 Paraclostridium sp. | reverse complement strand
AATACTATTATAATAGAAATTCCTAATTCTATAAATAATATAGATATGTTTTTAAATAAATATTTATCTAATGTATCTGTACTTGATAATATAATACCTATATTACAAAAAAATTTAGATTCTATATTAAACAATATCGTCAATATATTAAGTAATATTTCATCTGATCTTTTCATTTATATTCTTAGTATAACGTCTTTATTTTTTAACTTATTAATGGGATTTATATTATCAATATATATACTCTATGACAAAGAACATATAATTTTAAGTTTTAAAAAATTGCTATATGCATTGGTTTCAAAGAAGAGAGCACTTGAAATAATTGAGTTTTTTAATATTTCTAATAAAATTTTTTACCATTATATAATAGGACAATTAATCAACTCAATTATAATAGGTATACTTGCTTTTATAGGTTTTAAATTTATTATACATATAAAAAGCAGTTTATTTTTATCTTTTATAGTATCTATAACTAATATGATTCCTTATTTCGGTCCTTTTATAGGCGCAGTATTGCCTATACTTATGACTTTAGTTTATAGTCCTATAAAATCACTTTGGGTAGCTTTTTTTATACTTATACTTCAACAAATTGATGGAAATATACTAGGCCCTAAGATTATGGGTGATTGTGTAGGTCTTAGTCCACTTTGGATAATCTGTGCAGTATTAATAGGTGGGTCATTATTTGGATTTATAGGTGTGTTTTTATCAGTTCCTATAGCCGCTATTATTAAAATTTATATAGATAAGTATATAGACAAAAATTCAAATACAAAAGATTCTGAATAATCCATCAAGACTTTTTCCAAAATATAAATAAGAATCGAATAAATTTTATCCGATTCTTATTTTTACACGCTTTAATCCATTTTTGACTTGTTTTATTTATAAATATTTTGTTAAATTATCCAAACTCATATCTACTACACTTATATTTTTGCCTATAGATCTTAATTTTTCTTCATTAATTGATTTTTCTTGTGTAATTATTAGTACTCCCGGTATTTCAAAAAAAGGTATAGTTGAATTAACAACTTTATAAGGCAGATTTTTATATTTACTAGATTTCAAGATATCACTTAATTTAATATCTATTAACTTTTGTTTTAACTCCTTATCTTTATTTATATATTCAATATATATATCATATTTATCTTTATCTATAGTTATATTTCTGTAAAATCTTTTTATTTCATATCCTGAAGATTCCATCTTAAGTGCAATTTCTGAGCCTATTATTACTTTCAATAATTCTTTACCTTTATAAATTTTGCCACCATTTAAATAATATATTCCAGAACTATCTTTATACTCTCCATAAGCTATATTACATGGATATTTTTTCAAAGTAAATTCACGACACATCTTCCTTAATGTTTTTTTGTAAGGAGATTTGACTATTTTTCTTTTTTTTGAAAAAAATTTGTTAAATTGTTGTTCTGTAGCGCACCTTACTTGGCTCATTAAAACTAGTATCTCCTTTTCCATACCTAGCATTATTTTATTCTCCTTGATGTATATTATAGCAAGTCTTAATTTCATTATATTAAATTCATGCAATAAAATTTACACTTTACAATAAAAAAAAGCATAGACATTTTGCCTATACTTTTTCTATTTTATATAATTGCTTCTTCTTTTCTACTTTCAGCCTTTTTATAACTACTTACTTCTTTATATAATATAATTGCAGTTATAAATGTAGCTAGAAAATCTGCTACTGGCTGTGCATACCAAACTCCATTTAATCCAAATATTTTTGGTAATATAACTATCATTGGAATTAATAATATAACCTGTCTAAGCAAACTAAGTATCATAGCAATCTTAGCTTTACCTATTGATTGAATATAATTTGATCCAGTTATTGATATTCCTATTATAGGAAGCATTAACAGATATATTTTAGCTCCATTTACGGACATACTCATAAGTTTTGGATCTCTATTAAACATTCCTACCATAATATCTGGAATAGTCTGTATTAAAATCCATCCTGTAGTCAAAATAACTGTCGCGACTATTGCAGATAGCTTAAAAGCTTTATTAGCTCTATCATATTTCCCAGCTCCAAAGTTAAATCCAATTATAGGCTGAGCACCTTGATTAAGCCCAAATATAGGCATTAAAAATATCATGGATATTGATGATACAGTAGCCATAGCACCTATAGCTAAATCTCCACCATATGTTTTTAATGCATTATTTGAAATTACTTGAACTAAACTTGTTGCTAATTGCATAGAAAATGGTGCCGATCCTATTGCAAATATTATTTTAACTAAATGATTATCTAATTTCAAACTAGTTTTTTCAAACTTCAAATTAGATCTACCTTTAATATAGTAGCTAAGACCCCATATAGCAGTTACAGCTTGAGCTATAACCGTTGCTATTGCTGCCCCTTGTATCCCTAAGTTAAATCCAAAAATTAATATAGCATCCAAAATAACATTTGTTATGCATCCAACAATCATAATAATAGCTGATAATTTAGGATTACCGTCACCTCTAATAGTAGTATTTAGGGTATATCCTAACATACTAAATATCGTTCCACCTAAAATTATATATATAAAATCTTTTGCATATTGCATTGTTGAGTCACTAGCTCCAAAAGCTCTAAGTATAGGCTCACAAAATAAAATTCCTATAAAAGTTATTATAAGTCCTATAACTATTGATAAAGTTATACTATTTCCTATAATTTTTTCTGCCTCTTCTCTTTTTCCTTGGCCTAATTTTATAGATATGTTCGTAGTAGCTCCAATCCCTATAAGCATCGAGAAAGCTAATATTATAGTCATAATAGGTAAACATATACCCACTCCTGTTATAGCAAGTGGCCCTGCTCCTGGTATATTACCTATAAAAATTCTATCTACTACATTATAAAGTGCATTTACCATCATTCCTATAATTGCTGGTACCGAATACTTTAATAAAAGTCTGGGTATTGATTCGTTTCCTAATATTTGTTCATTTTCCATATTTATTCCTCCTCTACATTGTCATACATATTTTATTTAGAAGATATAAAATTGTTTCGCTTTCTTTTTCATCTAAATTGGATGTTATTTTATTTTCCCAATTTTTCATAATAGCACACACATTATTTTTCATATTTTTACCTTTATCAGTTAAACATACCTTATATGCTCTCTTATCAATTTCATCTTTTCTTCTTATTATAAACTCTGCATCTTCTAATTTTTTCAAAGCCCTAGCAGTTGTTCCTTTATCTATATTTAACACCTCAGCAAGATCTTCTTGACTTCTACCATCCCCCCTATAAAGTTCTAGTAAAAACATAACTTGCCCTGATCCTATCCCTAATACATTAAGTTCTTTCGATATAAAAATATTTCCCTTTCTATGTATTTGAGATATGTATCTTCCAATATATTTACCTTCTTTTTTCATAATAAAAATCCCCCTATCCTTAGATAGAATACTAATTTAGTTGTCATTGCAACTAAATTAGTATACAATATTTTAGTTGTTATTGCAACTATTTTTGCTTAAAATATAAAAAGTCGCATAAACATGCGACTTTTTATATTACACTTATTCTTTTTTAGTATCATCTTGAATGTTTTCTTCTACCTTTACTTCATCTTTTTGGGGTTCTTCTTTAACCTTTTGGTCCATGCTAGTATTATCAAATTCTATAATATCTATTGATCCCTTTTCACCCTTTTCATAAGAAATTTTCACATTGTCTCCTTCTTTACTTAAAGGAACTTCATTTGAAACTTTTGATGATACTACAAAAATAGAATCATCAGCTGTGTCTATTGTAAAGTAATATGATGTATTCCCATCTATTACATCAGCATTTATTCTTTTTATTAATCCTGTTTTTGTTTCTTTTGTATCATCATTTTCAATTTGTACATTATTACCTTTTGATTTAAGTTGCTCTCTATAACTTCTTAAAGCTTCTTCTTTAGTATCTCCAATTCCAACTATATTAAAATCTTCTACTGATACAAACGCAACCATCTTCACTAATCCAGCTTTATCTTTTAATGACATTACATATGTAGGTTTCCCTAATATATTATACATCACAGGGAAAGTAGCTTCATAGTTCTTCTCTTGAACTTTACCTGTTGCAGATACCATAGCTGCAGTTTCTGTAGCTCCTGGTTGTTTATATAATTTAGCTTCTTTAGTTCTAGTATCTACTAACATAAACCCTATAGTAGAGTCATCTGCTCCTGCTGAAGTTATTCCTGTATACCAGTACGATTTACCATCATCTCCATATACTAAAGAAGTTCCTTCAGTTGCTACTAAAACACCTTTTTCAGATATGACTGCATTTAAAAATCCATCAACATACGTTCCCCAATCATTGATCTGATCTGTTATAAACTCTTGAGGTTGTATTCTATCTATCCATTTTGGAGCATTTTTTATGTCATAACTTTTAACTGCTCCTGTTTGAGTATCTACAGTTGCAATCCCAATAGCATTTTTACCTTCATATCCTACAGCATTTTCATATAATGTAACTACCCAATATGGTTTTCCTCCATCATCTATTTCTAATGTAAAATCCGTCATTCCTACATTTGCATATCCTTTTAAATACATGTGTCTTTTCAAATCTTGATGTAAATATGCATCTGGTTGATAAACTATCTTTATAGGTTTTCCATCAACATCTTGTACTAATTGTACATCTTGTGGATTACTAGCTGATACCATAACATATCCTGTCGTTCCACTCATATTAGTAAACCATTTTATTATATCTCTATGTACTAATGGTGCTACCCAGTATAATTCTCCATCTATACTTTGTATATGAAACTTTCCTAATTTGGATACACTTCCTATAGCAGGAACTTCTCCTAATTTTTTATCACCTAATTTCATTGCCATGTCTTCATCAACTAACCTTATGTCATTAACACTTACAGGACTAACATCTTTCGCAAAATTACTCCCCTTAACTTCACCTAATAAATTTCTATATGCTTTTGAGTGTAGTATAGGTGATGATGTTATAAAAGGAACAACAATCATATAAGCTATTAATGCTACCGCTATAGTAAAATTAGTTTTCGCTATCCTAGATGTCTTTTCCCCCCTATCAAACATCATGTCCAATACACCTGCTACTACAAAGAATATAACTGATGTTGAAAATAAAGACGTAAAATCTAGTCTAAGTACAGGTAATTGTATTATTGCATATATGATTACAACTATTAATGCAGTACCGTATATCTGTATGAATTTTTTCATTTAATACCCCTTCCTAATTTTTAAAATATTTGTAATATTTGTTAATATTAATTATATCCATTTTTTGCAAAAAAATAAATACCCCTTAATATTATAAAGAGTATTTTTGTTATTTTTTTACACACTACTTAAACTATATTCAAATATTTTTTCTTTTTCTCTATATGCACTTAGTAATCCTTCATATTCTAAATTCAAATCTTTATGATTAAAAAAATCATTTGGCCTTATTGCATATGATGGTGTATCAAATAAGTTTATGCCACTTTCTTCTAACATATCTGCTACAAAGTGAGAACATACATATTTATATTCAGCTTCTCTAGGCTTATTTCTAGACAAGTATATAAGTGCTAAAACATCATAATCATATTTATCTCTGTTCTCACTTACATTTAATATATTTTTATATAAATTATTATATTGTTCATTAGTTACATACAAAGAGTATACCCTACATCTTGTATTTGTTTTTATAGCATATAATCCTTCATTAATATTTTCTTCTACGAATCCTGCAAATAAAGGTGTTTTAGGATTTAATCTCCCAAAAGAATACATAGGTCTTAAATCTTTATTAAGAGCTATTGATACATGTGCATAAGGAGTTTTACTTATACTTTTTATTAAGTAAGAAAGAGCAGTTCCCGTATATGTTGTTATTATATATATCTTCTGCATTTTTTAACCCCCAATATTTTACCTTATAATTAATTTATGATAACTATTCTATTTTATCATCATTTAACCCAAACTTCAAATGTTGTTTTTATTACAATTTAATTTTTTAAAGTTATTTTTTATAAAACTTTCTTTTTTTTCAATTTTATGTCAAAATCATTAATTCAACATTTTTATTTAATGTTTTTTTAAATTTGCCTATTTTCTAAATTTACTTTTATTTTTTAACTTTGCTTTTTAAAGACTTTGTCTAAAGTTGTCTCAAATTAAATATTATTTAATATAATATAGTATATTTTAAATTTACGAATTATTTTCATTATTATATTAAATAATATTTAATATAACTTTACTTTTTTAACTAATATTTAGGAGGTATATAATATGAAGCTTAATCAAGAGCAATTGATATTAAAAAGAGATAATAGATGCATAGAATGTGGGTGTAAACTAAACGGACTATCCTATTCTACAGATTTTGAAATAAATTCTAGTGTTAGCAACTTTAAATCCGATTTATGTCCTCATTGCCTATCAAAAAAAATAGACTATACTTAAGTATAGTCTTATTTTAATTATTAATTCTTTTATTTATTTTATTTCCTAATATCCAAAATATTACTACTAACACTAATAAAGATGCTACTTTTATAGGCTCTTTTATAAAATTTTCTATATCGTTACCTATATAACTTATAACTAAAAACATTATAAATTTTCCCAATACCATTCCAGGTATAAAATTTTTTGCCTTCATCTGACTTATTCCAGCTGTTATAGTTATTAAAAAATCTGGAATAAAAGGACATAGATAAGTTACAAATATCATAGTAAAACCTTGTTTTTTAACCCATTCTTTAAATTTTTCTATTTTATCATTATTAATTTTTTCTAAAAACTTAGAATTTGAAAATTTTTTAAAAACAAAAAATAATGCAATAGATCCTATTGTTGATCCTACCCATGATACAAAAAAACCTAACCATATCCCAAGAACAAAGGCATTAGCTCCAACTATTGCAACAAGTGGTAATGCAGGTATAAATGTTTCAACTATTATTATTGCAAATCCTACGAAAGCTACTAATAGTTTATATTCTTGTAAGTTGTATATTATCTGCTCCATTATTAGCACCTACCTAGTTATAATTTAAGCTCATAATTATTTAGTTTTTGTTTTTTCCTATCTATAAACGAATTTAACTTATCCTTGTTTATATAATAAATTCATTTTTAACTGTTTTATTGATTCTGTTTTTACCTATTTTGTTACTTAAATTTATTTTACCCAACTTAACATTATCTATTTTTATATTTTTTCCATATTATAATTAAATACTTATCTGTTTTTTGATCATAAATATATTTTATTCATATATTATTATGCTCAATACGTATATATCTATTAACAAAAAAACTTTGTCCATAATTATGAACAAAGTTTTATATTTTTTAAAATTTTCAATTTAAAACTCATATTAAATATAAATATTTACAAATAGAAGAAGCCCTCATCTATTAAAATAGATAAGAGCCCCTCAAAATAAATTATTATTATTATTTAACGGTAATCACATTATACCAAATTTTTTTAATAATATGCAAGTATAATTTTTTAATTTTTTAGATTCAACTTAAACATTTTTTGAATTAAAGGTTTCTTTATCCAACTTTCCTAATGAATTTCCTACTGCTATAGATGCTGTAGTAGCTCCATTTACATTTATCATAGTTCTTCCCATATCAAGTATAGGATCTATTGCAAGTATTCCGCCTGCTAGTGGGAAATATGATCCCAGTCCTACACCTGAAACAACTACCGACACAGCCATTGTTGCAGTACCAGGAAGTCCAGCTATTCCTAACGAAGATATAGTTATAACTACTAATAACATAACATAAAAACTTATATCTTTATCTACACCAGCCATATTAGCTATAGTTATAGCCATTAAAGCAGGATATATACCCGCACAACCATTCATACCCATATTAGCACCTAAACTTGCTGTAAAACTTGACACTCCTTCATCTACCCCTTGGTTCTTGACAAGTGATTCTATAGTTACAGGAAGTGTTCCTAAGCTAGAACGAGAAGTAAATGCTAATAATAAAGGTTCTGCAGCATTTTTTATATAAGTTATTGGATTTAATCCATTCAAACTTATTATTATCAAATGAACAACAAATAATATAGCTGTTGCTACATATAGTGCAACTACAAATTCAACAACAGATATCATAGAAGATATTCCTCTTGCAGTTATAGTATTTGCAAGTAATGCTACTACTGCATACGGCATAAATTTTATAACTGTCATAGCTACACTTACAATTATTTTGTAGAATGCTTCTACTAAATCTATAAATGGTTTTACAACATCCATATATTTTTTCTTCATTCTATTTGTTGCAAGTCCTAAAAATGTTGCAAATATTATTATAGCAACTATGTTTCCTTCAGCCATAGCACCAACAGGATTGGCAGGTAACAATCCTCTTAATGTATCTACTAGAGGTGTTATTTCTCTCATTTCTGGAGCTTCTATTCCTACTATTTCCGCTCCTACACCAAGTTGCATTACATTTCCAACTACAATTCCTATAATAGCTGCTAAAGCTGTAGTTCCAAGCAACATACCTAATGATCTAAATGTTAATGCTTGTAAGTTATCTCCTTCTTTCATATTAATTATAACTCTGATAATTGATACAAATACCATAGGTACTACTAACATTTTTAACAAATCCATAAATCCATATCCAAATAATCCATACCACTTAGTTACCTCTTGTAACCAAACAATCGATTCTGGATTTTCTGGAAGACCTGCTACTACTTGAATTATCACTCCTAATAAAAGTCCTATTATTGTTGCATAAATCGTTCTAGTTGAGAACTTAACTTTCTTTTTTTCAAATTGTTTTACTATAAAAAATGTAAATAATAGAACTCCTATAAAAAGTATTGTTTTAATGTCTGTTACCATTAAAAATTGTGATAAAAACGAACTTTCTCCCATCCTTTTGCCCTCCAAGATGTATAATATTATAATTGCTAAACTAGTTATTTATTTAACTAACTCCCCTTCGCATCCTTATATTATAATATTAATTTGCATATGTCAACATTTTCCTATTCATTTTTTTGTATTTTTGCAAAATACTCCATATTTTGTATTTTCAGTATTCATAAATTATTTATAATAATTTAAACATTACCAATAAAGAAAAGCATATTCCCAAATATGCTATATATTTGTTATACTATACCTTATGGAATTATAATAACAATTTGAGAGGTGTTATATGAAGGAAAAGGGTTTTAAAGGTTTTTTATTTGAATCTATAGGTTTAATCCTAGGATGTATTTTTATGAGTGTGGGGATAAATATGTTTCTTAAGCCATATACTATAGCTCCAGGAGGACTTAGTGGTTTATCTATGGTTATAGGAAAACTAACAGGATTACCAATGTCTATAGTCATGTTAGGAATAGGTATTCCTCTTATAGTTTTTTCAGTTAAAATTTTAGGAATAAAAGATTCAATCAAAACGTTAGTTGGAATGAGCATATTTTCTGCTATATTAAGTATTACATCGCCATTATCTAATGCTCATGTAACTGAAGATGTTTTATTATGTGCTATTTCTGGTGCACTTTGCTTAGGGATAGGACTTGGTATAATACTTAAAATGGATGCTTCTACTGGAGGTACAGATCTTATAGCACTTATGCTAAATAAAGTTTTTCCAAGCGTTCCTTTATCTAAATTCATGGTTATGCTAGATGGAATGGTTGTTATATCTGCCGGTTTAGCTAGTGGTAATTTAGAAACTGCACTTTATTCAGGAGTCGCACTTTATATAATCGTTAAATTAGTAGATGCCATAGTTTCTGATTTTAATTATTCTAAAGCATTTATGATTATATCTAACGAGCCTGATATATTAAGAGATGGAATTACTAGAGAAGTAAAAAGGGGCGTTACATTCCTTCAAGGTAAGGGTGGTTATACAAACGAAGAAAAAAATGTTTTATTAGTTGTAGTTTCAAAAAATGAAGAAGTTCACTTAAAAAAAGTTATCAAAGGTATAGATCCTTCAGCTTTCATAATAGTAAGTGATGTTCATGAAGTTTTAGGAGAAGGTTTCAAAGCTATAGCTTAATAAAAAAATATATTGAAAAAGGAGATAAAACTATATAGTTTTATCTCCTTTTTCAATATATTTTTTTAA